>NZ_JBEZBN010000020.1:0-106269 GCF_040647115.1 Streptomyces sp. NPDC044571 | reverse complement strand
GGAGCAGCGCCGCGTGGACCCCGAAGTCGGGGGAGGGGAAGTACTCCGTGACTCAGACGGCCGAGAGCTGGGGGTCGCCCTGTGCCGGGATGTCCGCCTGCGGGGCCGGCCGCTCGCGCAGGCTCAGGGCCAGCCGGACCACGGCGATCCACACCAGGCAGGAGCCCAGCATGTGGGCGGCGACGAGGAGCTCGGGCACGTGGGTGAAGTACTGCACGTAGCCGATGCCGCCCTGGGCCAGCAGCACGACCAGCAGGTCGCGGGCGCGCGCCCGGGTGTCGGTGGGGGCGTCGACCACGCGCAGCACCAGCCACATGGCCACGGCGAGCGCGCACACCACCCAGGCGGAGACCGCGTGGACGTGGGCGGTGGCCGACCAGTCGAACGGCATCCGCTTGATCTCGCTCCGGTCGCCGGCGTGCGGACCGGAGCCGGTGACCACCGTGCCCGCCGCGATCAGGACCAGCGTGGTGGTGAGCAGGGCCCACGAGAGCTTGCGCACCGGGCCGGGCACGCGCGGCCGGGCCGTGCCGTCGCCCTCGCCCGTGCGCTGCCAGGTGATCGTCGTCACGGTGACCAGCGAGGTGGCGAGCAGGAAGTGCCCGGCCACGCTGTAGGGGTTGAGCCCCGTCAGGACGGTGATGCCGCCGAGGACCGCATTGCCCATCACGATGACGAACTGGAGCCATCCGAGCCTCGTCAGCGACCGGCGCCAGGGCTTGGCCGAGCGCGCCGTGACGATGGCCCAGCCGACGGCCGCGCACAGGACGTACGTCAGCATGCGGTTGCCGAACTCGATGGCGCCGTGGAAGCCCTGTTCCTGGGTCACGATCAGGCTGTCGTCGGTGCACTTGGGCCAGGTGTCGCAGCCGAGACCGGATCCGGTCAGCCGTACCGCACCGCCGGTCACGACGATGACCACGCTCATGACGAGCGCGGCGAGCGCGGCCCGCCGGACGGTCCGGGGTGACGGAGTCCAGCGGCTGGCGACGTAAGCAAGAGGGGTCAACACGGCCCTTATCGTACGCCGCGCCTTGTGCAAACTTTCACGAGGGGGTGCCGCCGCCGCCCGCCGCCGCGCCGGGGCCCACGAGGAGCCGGAACAGGGCTCCCGCGGGGTCGCCTTCCTCGTGCCACCAGAGGCGGACCCGCCAAGAGCCGCCCTCGCCGGGGCACTCCGCCGACTCCCTGAATCCGCGCACCAATTCGCCGCCTATTTCCTCCGCTGTCCTGTTCCTTACCTTTGTGCTGCCGCGCCAGGGACTGCCCTGGACGGCCCACAGTCCTTCCGGGCCGCGCACCTCGAAGCGCCACACCGCGCGCCAGGGCGTCACCTCCAGCATCGTGCCCACCTGCTCGGCATCCAGGTGCAGTCGGCCCGCGATCTCCTGCTCGGGCACCGAGCGGATCCGGGCGCCCACCACGGCCAGGGGCAGCAGCGGTTCGGGCAGCAGTCCCCGGTCGCGCAGCCGCACCAGCGAGTCGAAGGAGAGCAGGCGAAGCCGCAGTTCCAACTGGCGGCCGATGTGGTCGATGGCCGCCTCCGCCTCCTGGGCGGCCTCCGGGCCGGGATCCGCCAGGAGCAGCCGGCGGAAGCCGCTCTCCGCGTCCACCGCCCAGGCCACCGCCTCCTCCGCGAGCCCCAGCTCCGCGAGGCGGTCCCCGAGGAAGACCTCGGCCTGTGCGAGGCCGCGCCGGTTGACCGGGTCGTGCTGGTCCAGGTCCGCCCAGACCGCGACGGCGGCACGGGTCAGGTCCCGGGCGCGCTCGCCGGCCGCGCGCTCCATGGCGCTGGGCCCGCTCTCCGCCGCCGCGCCCAGCGGGTGACGGGGCAGCCGGTCCTCGTCGCTCAGTGGCCAGGACAGCCAGACCCCGTGGTTGATCAGGCCCCGGGCATACCACCGGGCGTACTCCGGGGTGTGCCCGGCGGCCTGCCGTCCGTGGTGCAGGCCCTCCTCCGTAGAACGGCCTCCCGCTGCGCCATACCCGCCCCCCGGCTTCGTGGTCTGCGTCGCTGTCGCTGATGTGCGGAATGGCCCCAAGCGCCCCGGCCCGGTCCCCGGCGGCGAACCGCCGGGCCGCCAGGTCGCCCAGGCGCAGCCCGAGCCGCGCCGCGCACTCCGGGTCGGTCAGGGCCGGCTCGCGCAGTGCCCCGATCAACTCCGCCAGCAGTCGGTCGGCCTCCGGCTCCGCCTGCGCCGGGCCCGACCGGATCCGCGCCCATTGCTCGTCCAGCCGGTGGTCGCCTCCTGTCAGGCCAACGCGCGGGGGAGGCGATTCGCTCCCGCCGGGTCTACTCCCAGCGGAAGAACTTCGCGGCGGCGCCCAGCCCCAGCACCGTCCACACGAGCAGCACGGCCGCATCCGCCCAGGGCAGCCCGGCCCCGTCCTGCAGCACCTCGCGCAGCCCGTGGGACAGCGCCGAGACCGGCAGCAGCCCGAGGACGTCCTGCACCGCGCCCGGGAACCTGTCCATCGGGACGATCACCCCGCCGCCGACCAGCAGCAGCAGGAACACCAGGTTCGCGGCGGCCAGCGTCACCTCGGCCTTGAGCGTGCCCGCCATCAGCAGCCCGAGCCCCGAGAAGGCGGCGGTCCCCAGCAGGATCAGCGCGGCCACCGCCGCCGGGTTCCCGTGCGGGGACCAGCCCAGCGCGAAGGCGATCACCGTGAGCAGCGCGATCTGGAGCACCTCGGTGACCAGCACGGACAGGGTCTTGGCGGCCATCAGCGCCCAGCGCGGCAGCGGCGAGGCGCCGAGCCGCTTGAGCACCCCGTAGCGGCGGTCGAAGCCCGTGGCGATGGCCTGGCCCGTGAAGGCGGTCGACAGCACGGCCAGGGCGAGGATCCCGGGCGCGAGGAAGTCCACGGACCGCTGGGCGCTCCCGACGGGCACGGTGATGACGTCCACCGAGGAGAACAGCACCAGCAGCAGCGCCGGGATGATCACCGTCAGCAGCAGCTGCTCCCCGTTGCGCAGCAGCATCCGGGTCTCCAGCGCCGTCTGGGCGAGGATCATGCGGGACACGGGCGCGGCCCCCGGGCGGGGCGTGAACGTACCGGCGCTCATGCGCGCAGCTCCTTACCGGTGAGCTCCAGGAAGACGTCTTCGAGCGTGTGCCGCTCCACCGACAGGCTGCTCGGCATCACGCCGTGCTGCGCACACCACGACGCGACGGTGGCCAGCATCTGCGGGTCGACCTCGCCGACGACCCGGTAGGCGCCCGGGGTGAGCTCGGCGGCCTGGGTGCCGTCGGGCAGTGCCTTCAGCAGCGACGCGAGGTCGAGGGAGGGGCGGCCGGTGAAGCGCAGGGTGTTCTCGGCGCCGCCGCGGCACAGCTGCTCGGGGCTGCCGTGGGCGATGACCCGGCCCGCGTCGACGATCGCGACCTCGTCCGCCAGCTGCTCGGCCTCGTCCATGTGGTGGGTGGTGAGGATGACGGTGACCCCGTCGGCGCGCAGTTGCCGTACGAGGTCCCAGGTCGCGCGGCGGGCCTGCGGGTCCAGGCCCGCGGTCGGCTCGTCGAGGAAGACCAGCTCGGGGCGGCCCACCACGGCCATGGCCAGGGCCAGGCGCTGCTGCTGGCCGCCGGAGAGCCGGCGGTAGGGGGTGCGGCCGCAGCCGCCCAGCCCGAGCCGCTCGGCGAGGGCGCCCACGTCGAGCGGGTCGGCGTACAGCGCGGCCATGTGGCGCAGCATCTCGACGGCGCGGGCGCCGGAGTAGACCCCGCCGGACTGCAGCATCACGCCGATCCGGGGGCGCAGCGCTTCGGCCTGGGCGACCGGGTCGAGGCCGAGGACGCGGACGGTGCCGGCGTCGGGGCGGCGGTAGCCCTCGCAGGTCTCCACGGTGGTCGTCTTGCCCGCGCCGTTGGGGCCGAGGACCGCGGTGACGGAGGCTCTGCGGACGGTGAGGTCCAGGTCGTCCACCGCGGTCTTGGGGCCGTACCGCTTCACCAGTCCGCGGATCTCCACGGCGGGGTCGTTGCTCATGTGGGTGAGTCTACGGAGCCGGAAAGGGGTCCTCGGGCGCCGGGGGAGACCGCCTGTTCCGCTGCGGGCCAAGAGGGGTTCCGTGCAGGTGGGGGCCGTGATCACTTCACTCTGCGTGGGCAGTTTAGGTAACCCTTAGTGATGGAGGACACCAGGAGTGGCCTCCGTCACGGCTTGTCGGGCCTCAAGTAATTACGCAACAATGGCGTTGTGAAATACGGCGAACGGCTGATGGAGACCCCTCACGGGGAACTCGCTACCGGGGAGCGGTCAACCCGCAACCGGGTCGCGCGCTCCATCCTGGACCACGGTCCGTCCACCGTCGCCGATCTCGCCGCGCGTCTCGGCCTCACCCAGGCCGCCGTCCGCCGCCACCTCGACACGCTCGTCGCCGACGACGTGGTCGCACCCCGTGAGCAGCGCGTGTACGGCGCGCGCACGCGTGGCCGACCTGCCAAGGTGTTCGCGCTGACCGACTGCGGCCGTGACGCCTTCGACCAGTCCTACGACTCGCTCGCGGCGGACGCCCTGCGCTGGATCGCGCAGTCCGCCGGCGGTGGCGAGCAGGGAGAGGCGGCCGTGGCCGCCTTCGCCCGGGCCCGTATGGACGCGCAGGCCGAGACCTACCGGGAAGCAGTCGAGGCGGCCGCCCCCGCGGACCGCACCGAGGCCCTGGCCAAGGCGTTGACCGCGGACGGGTACGCTGCTACGGCGAAGAGCGCTCCCGGTCCGCACAGCGGTGAACAGCTCTGCCAGCACCACTGCCCGGTCGCCCACGTCGCCGAGCAGTTCCCGCAGCTCTGCGAGGCGGAGACCGAGGTCTTCTCCCGCCTGCTGGGGACGCACGTGCAGCGCCTCGCCACGATCGCCCACGGCGACGGGGTGTGCACCACGTTCATTCCGCGAGGCGCGGGCGCCACACAGACCGACACATCAGCATCTGCAAGCACGGCCGGGAGGAACCCCGCATGACCACGGAGACTGCTCACCCTGAGCTCGATGGCCTGGGCACCTACGAATACGGCTGGGCCGACTCCGACGCGGCCGGTGCCGCTGCCAAGCGGGGTCTGTCCGAGGACGTCGTCCGGGACATCTCGGCGAAGAAGAACGAGCCCGAGTGGATGCTGAAGCTCCGCCTCAAGGGCCTGAAGCTCTTCGACAAGAAGCCCATGCCCACCTGGGGCTCCGACCTGTCGGGCATCGACTTCGACAACATCAAGTACTTCGTGCGGTCCACCGAGAAGCAGGCGGAGTCCTGGGAGGACCTGCCCGAGGACATCAAGAACACGTACGACAAGCTCGGCATCCCGGAGGCGGAGAAGCAGCGCCTCGTCGCGGGCGTCGCGGCCCAGTACGAGTCCGAGGTCGTCTACCACCAGATCCGCGAGGACCTGGAGCAGCAGGGCGTCATCTTCCTCGACACGGACACCGCGCTCAAGGAGCACCCGGAGCTCTTCCAGGAGTACTTCGGCACGGTCATCCCGGTCGGCGACAACAAGTTCGCCTCGCTGAACACCGCGGTGTGGTCCGGCGGCTCCTTCATCTACGTCCCCAAGGGTGTCCAGGTGGACATCCCGCTCCAGGCCTACTTCCGCATCAACACGGAGAACATGGGCCAGTTCGAGCGGACGCTGATCATCGTCGACGAGGACGCCTACGTCCACTACGTCGAGGGCTGCACCGCCCCGATCTACTCCTCGGACTCGCTGCACAGCGCCGTGGTCGAGATCATCGTGAAGAAGGGCGGCCGCTGCCGCTACACGACCATCCAGAACTGGTCGAACAACGTCTACAACCTGGTCACCAAGCGCGCCGTGGCGTACGAGGGCGCGACCATGGAGTGGATCGACGGCAACATCGGCTCCAAGGTCACGATGAAGTACCCGGCCGTCTACCTGATGGGCGAGCACGCCAAGGGCGAGACGCTGTCCATCGCCTTCGCGGGCGAGGGCCAGCACCAGGACGCCGGCTCCAAGATGGTCCACATGGCGCCGAACACCTCCTCCAACATCGTCTCCAAGTCGGTGGCGCGAGGCGGCGGCCGCACCTCGTACCGCGGCCTGGTCGAGATCGGCGAGGGCGCCAGCGGCTCCAAGTCGAACGTGCTCTGCGACGCGCTCCTGGTCGACACGATCTCCCGCTCGGACACGTACCCGTACGTGGACGTCCGCGAGGACGACGTCTCCATGGGCCACGAGGCGACCGTCTCCAAGGTCTCCGAGGACCAGCTCTTCTACCTGATGAGCCGCGGCATGACCGAGTTCGAGGCCATGGCGATGATCGTGCGCGGCTTCGTCGAGCCGATCGCGAAGGAGCTGCCGATGGAGTACGCCCTGGAGCTGAACCGGCTGATCGAGCTGCAGATGGAGGGCTCGGTCGGCTAGTCCCGACTGGCCGTCCGGCCCGCAGCACATCCTTTGACGTAGACACGAGAGCGAGCAAGACGACAGCCATGGCTGAGGCTCAGAACATTCCGGCGGGTTCGACCACCGCCGGCGCGATCGCGGTGGCCGCCGAGTCCACCGTCGCCACCCGGATGAGCGCACCGCCGTCCTTCGACGTGGCGGACTTCCCCGTCCCGCACGGCCGCGAGGAGGAGTGGCGCTTCACGCCGCTCGCCCGCCTCAAGGGCCTGCACGACGGCACCGCGACCGCCAACGGCAGCATGAAGGCCCAGATCGACGCGCCCGAGGGCGTCACGGTCGAGTCGGTGGAGCGCGACGACGCCCGCATCGGCAAGGCCGGCACCCCGGTGGACCGGGTCGCCGCCCAGGCGTTCTCCTCCTTCGCCAAGGCCACGGTCGTCACCGTGCCCAAGGAGGCCGTCCTGACCGAGCCCGTGCGCGTCTCGCTGCACGGCGAGGGCGGAACGACCTTCGGCCACACCGTCTTCGACGTGCAGGCCTTCGCCGAGGCCGTCATCGTCATCGACCACACCGGCGACGGCGTCCGCGCGGCCAACGTGGAGTTCCTGATCGGCGACGGCGCCAAGGTGACCGTCGTCTCCATCCAGGACTGGGACGACACCGCCGTCCACTGCTCCCAGCACAACGCGCTGGTCGGCCGTGACGCGAGCTTCAAGTCCGTCGTCGTCACCTTCGGTGGTGACCTCGTCCGCCTGCACCCGCGGGTCAGCTACGCCGGCACCGGCGGCGAGGCCGAGCTCCTCGGCCTCTACTTCACCGACGCCGGCCAGCACCAGGAGCACCGCCTCCTGGTCACCCACGACGCCCCGCACTGCAAGTCCCACGTGGTCTACAAGGGTGCGCTCCAGGGCCAGGACGCCCACGCCGTCTGGATCGGCGACGTGCTCATCGAGAAGAGCGCCGAGGGCACCGACACCTACGAGATGAACCGCAACCTCGTCCTCACGGACGGCGCGCGGGTCGACTCGGTGCCGAACCTGGAGATCGAGACCGGCGAGATCGTCGGCGCCGGCCACGCCTCGGCGACCGGCCGCTTCGACGACGAGCAGCTCTTCTACCTGCAGGCCCGCGGCATCCCGGCCGACGAGGCCCGCCGTCTGGTCGTGCGCGGCTTCTTCGCCGAGCTCGTCCAGCAGATCGGTGTCCCGGACATCGAGGAGCGCCTGCTCGCCAAGATCGAGACCGAGCTTGAGGCGTCCGTCTGATGACCTACGTGAAGGCCTGCTCGCTGAGTGAGCTGGAGGAGAACACCCCCAAGCGGGTGGAGCTCGACGGGACGCCGGTGTCCATCGTCTCCACCGAGGGGGAGGTGTTCGCGATCAACGACATCTGCTCGCACGCGAACGTCTCGCTCTCGGAGGGCGAGGTCGAGGACTGCATGATCGAGTGCTGGCTGCACGGGTCCTCCTTCGACCTGCGCACCGGCAAGCCCTCGGGTCTGCCCGCGACGCGCCCCGTTCCCGTATACCCCGTAAAGATCGAAGGGGACGACGTGCTCGTCTCCCTCACCCAGGAGACCTGAGGCACCCATGGCAACGCTTGAAATCCACGACCTGCACGTCTCCGTCGAGGCCGAGAACGGCGCC
This sequence comes from Streptomyces sp. NPDC044571, assembly GCF_040647115.1. NCBI lineage: Bacteria > Bacillati > Actinomycetota > Actinomycetes > Kitasatosporales > Streptomycetaceae > Streptomyces > Streptomyces sp. NPDC044571. The sequence continues at coordinate 98,264 of NZ_JBEZBN010000020.1, read as the reverse complement.
CGCGAGATCCTCAAGGGCGTCGACCTCACCGTCAAGCAGGGTGAGACGCACGCCATCATGGGCCCCAACGGCTCCGGCAAGTCCACCCTGGCGTACTCGCTCGCCGGGCACCCGAAGTACACCATCACCGGTGGCACCGTGACCCTCGACGGCGAAGACGTCCTGGAGATGTCCGTCGACGAGCGCGCCCGCGCCGGCGTCTTCCTCGCCATGCAGTACCCGGTCGAGGTCCCCGGCGTCTCGGTCTCCAACTTCCTGCGCACCTCGGCCACCGCCATCCGCGGCGAGGCGCCGAAGCTGCGTACCTGGGTGAAGGAGGTCAAGTCCGCGATGGAGCAGCTCCATATGGACCCGGCCTTCGCCGAGCGCAACGTCAACGAGGGCTTCTCCGGCGGTGAGAAGAAGCGCCACGAGATCCTCCAGCTGGAGCTCCTCAAGCCGAAGATCGCGATCCTCGACGAGACCGACTCCGGCCTCGACGTCGACGCGCTGCGCATCGTCTCCGAGGGCGTCAACCGCGTCCGCGAGACGGGTGAGGTCGGCACCCTGCTGATCACCCACTACACGCGCATCCTGCGGTACATCAAGCCGGACTTCGTGCACGTGTTCGCGAACGGCCGGATCGCCGAGTCCGGTGGCGCCGAGCTGGCGGACCAGCTTGAGGCCGAGGGCTACGACAAGTACGTGAAGGGTGGCGCTACCGCGTGACGCAGCTGCCTGGCCTCCTCGACATCGAGGCGATCCGCAAGGACTTCCCCCTGCTGGATCGTGTGGTCCACGACGGGAAGAAGATCGTTTACCTGGACAACGCGGCGACCTCGCAGAAGCCGCGCCAGGTGCTCGACGCGCTGAACGAGTACTACGAGCGGCACAACGCCAACGTCCATCGCGGCGTGCACGTGCTCGCCGAGGAGGCCACGGCGCTGTACGAGGGCGCCCGCGACAAGGTCGCCGCCTTCATCAACGCACCGAGCCGCGACGAGGTGATCTTCACCAAGAACGCCTCGGAGTCGCTCAACCTGGTCGCAAACATGCTCGGCTGGGCGGACGAGCCCTACCGGGTCGACCGCGAGACCGAGATCGCCATCACGGAGATGGAGCACCACTCCAACATCGTGCCGTGGCAGCTGCTCTCGCAGCGCACCGGCGCGAAGCTGAAGTGGTTCGGCCTCACCGACGACGGCCGGCTCGACCTGTCCAACATCGAAGAGGTCATCACGGAGAAGACGAAGATCGTCTCCTTCACGTTGGTCTCCAACATCATGGGCACGATCAACCCGGTCGACGCGATCGTCCGCCGCGCGCAGGAGGTCGGCGCGCTGGTGCTGATCGACGCCTCGCAGGCCGCTCCGCACATGCCGCTGGACGTCCAGGCGCTCGGCGCCGACTTCGTGGCCTTCACCGGCCACAAGATGTGCGGCCCGACCGGCATCGGCGTCCTGTGGGGCCGCCAGGAGCTCCTGGAGGACCTGCCCCCGTTCCTCGGCGGCGGCGAGATGATCGAGACCGTGTCCATGCACGCCTCGACGTACGCCCCGGCGCCCCACAAGTTCGAGGCGGGTACGCCCCCGATCGCCCAGGCCGTCGGCCTCGGCGCGGCCGTGGACTACCTCACCGCGATCGGCATGGAGAACATCGCCGCCCACGAGCACGCGATCACGGAGTACGCGGTCAAGCGCCTCTCCGAGGTGCCCGACCTGCGGATCATCGGCCCCACCACGGCCGAGGACCGGGGCGCTGCGATCTCCTTCGTACTCGGGGACATCCACCCGCACGACGTCGGCCAGGTCCTGGACGAGCAGGGCATCGCGGTCCGCGTGGGACACCACTGCGCGCGCCCGGTCTGCCTGCGGTACGGAATTCCGGCGACCACGCGAGCGTCTTTCTATCTGTACTCCTCTCCGGCGGACGTGGACGCGCTGATCGACGGGCTGGAGCACGTACGGAACTTCTTCGGCTGACGGACGAGGGCGACGAGGACCAGTGAAGCTGGATTCGATGTACCAGGAACTGATCCTGGACCACTACAAGCACCCGCACGGGCGCGGCCTGCGCGACGGTGACGCCGAGGTGCACCACGTCAACCCGACGTGCGGCGACGAGATCACGCTGCGCGTGAAGTACGACGGCGAGACGCTCACCGACGTCTCCTACGAGGGTCAGGGCTGCTCCATCAGCCAGGCCAGCGCCTCCGTGCTGAACGAGCTGCTCGTCGGCAAGAAGGTGTCCGAGGCGCAGCGGATCCAGGACGTGTTCCTGGAGCTGATGCAGTCCAAGGGCAAGATCGAGCCGGACGAGGAGATGGAGGAGGTGCTGGAGGACGCGGTCGCGTTCGCCGGTGTCTCCAAATACCCGGCGCGCGTGAAGTGCGCCCTCCTGAGCTGGATGGCCTGGAAGGACGCGACCGCCCAGGTCCTGGGCGACGCGGAGAGGAAGACGGCATGACCGAGAACGCGACGCCCGAGGCGTCGATCAAGCCGGCCACCGAGGAGGAGGTCCGCGAGGCCCTCTACGACGTGGTCGACCCCGAGCTGGGCATCGACGTCGTCAATCTGGGCCTGATCTACGGCATCCACATCGACGACGCGAACATCGCCACTCTCGACATGACGCTGACCTCGGCGGCCTGCCCGCTGACGGACGTCATCGAGGACCAGGCGAAGTCGGCGACCGACGGGATCGTCAACGAGCTGCGGATCAACTGGGTCTGGATGCCGCCGTGGGGCCCGGACAAGATCACGGATGACGGCCGTGAGCAGCTGCGCGCGCTCGGCTTCAACGTCTGATCAGTCCTCGACCGGTCCTTCGACCGCTCGCTGCGTGAGGGCCCCCGGCACTTGGTGCCGGGGGCCCTTTGCCGTTCTTCCGGGGTCCCTGCGTGTTCTTCCGGCGGACGGGCACCGTGCACCCTGCGGTGAACGTGACGGTGGGTCAGGGCGGCGCGTAACCGAGTTCACTCTGCACTGAAACGCGGGCGATGTGTACTGTCGTACACATGCCTTTCGTACTGCTCGCCGCGGCCATCGCCGCCGAGGTGGCCGGCACCACCGCCATGAAGTTCAGCCAGGGCTTCACGAAGCTGTGGCCGTCGTTGGGCACCCTCCTGGGGTACGCCATCGCCTTCACGCTGCTCGCGCAGACGCTGAAGTCGATGTCGGTGGGCACCGCGTACGCGATCTGGGCCGGGGTCGGCACGGCCGCGATCGCCGCCATCGGGATGGTGTTCATGGGCGAGGCGGCCACCGCCGCCAAGATCGCCGGGATCGCGCTGATCATCGCCGGAGTGGTGCTGCTGAACCTGGGCGGGGCGCACTGATGGGCCGCCGGTACGACCCCGACCGGCGGCAGCGGATCATCGACGCGGCGATCCGGGTCGTGGGCGCGAAGGGCATCGCGGGGCTGAGCCATCGCAGCGTGGCAACTGAGGCGGACGTGCCGCTGGGCTCGACCACGTACCACTTCGAGACGCTGGACGACCTGCTGGTGGCGGCGCTGCGGCAGGCGAACGCCGGCTTCGCACCGGTCCCGGACGCGGTGTCCGGACCGGAGCTGGCGGCGGAGCTGGCCCGCCTGCTGGGGGAGTTCCTGACGGCGGACCGGGGCCGGGCGGAGCTGGAGTACGAGCTCTACCTGGCAGCGCTGCGCAGGCCGGCGCTGCGGCCGGTGGCCGCGGAGTGGGCGGAGTCGGTCACGGCGGCCCTCGCGGACCGGGTGGATCCGGCGACGGCGCGGGCGGTGGTGGCGGTGCTGGACGGGATCAGCCTGCAGGTGCTTCTGACGGGCACGCCGTATGACGAGCCGTATGCGCGGGAGGTGCTCGGCCGGGTGCTGGCCCGGCCGTAGCGGGGGCCCGCGGGGCGGGGGCGGGGCCGGCCCGGGGGTTGGCCCGCCCGTCCCCGGGCCGGCCCCGGCCGCGGCGTCAGGCGGCAGACCGGACCGATGCCAGGGCCGCCGCGACGCTCGCTGCGATGTCCTGGATCGGGTAGAACACCTCGCGCACCGTGCGCTCCCGGTCGAGCACCAACGTCAGGCGCTTCAGCCGGCTGACCCCCGCCGCGCGGAAGGTCGGCAGCCGCAGCGCTGCCGTCAGGGTGAGTTCCGCATCCGAGAGGAGCGGGAAGCGGAGCTTCTCCGTCTCCGCGAACTCCCGCTGCTCGTCCGGGCGCTGCGTCGAGACGCCGTGCACCGTCGCCCCCGCTGCCGTGAACTCCGCGAGCTGGTCCCGGTAGGTGCACGATTCGAAGGTGCAGCCCTTGGCGCCGGGGATCCCCGCCCAGCCGGGCGGGTAGGACTCGGCCCGGGCGTACGCGCCGGGGAAGCAGTACAGGACGGTGAACGGGGTGTCCGCCACCGGGTCGCGGAGTTCGCCGAAGCGGTCCGGCAGGAGCAGCTCCGGCAGGCGGGTGCCGCGCAGCGCATGGACCCGTACCGCCTCCTTCGAGGACTCCTGTGTCGTCGCCGTCATCTCTCCCTCTCCCAGGACCCAGGCATCTCCCCAGTCCTGGAGGGCCACCAGGACGGGCAGCAGTCCCCGCCCGCGCGGGGTCAGCCGGTATGCGTGCCGCACCGGACGTTCCTGGTACGGCTCGCGCGTCAGCACCCCGGCCTCGACCAGCAGCTTCAGCCGCTCGGCCAGCACCTTCCGGGAGACGCCCAGCTCGCGCTGGAACTCCTCGAAGCGGTGCAGCCCGCGCGCGGCGTCACGCACGATCAGCAGCGTCCACCAGTCACCCACGACGTCGAGGGCCTGGGCGATGGAGCAGTCCGCGTCGCCGAGGTGTGTGCGCTGGGCCATGGCACTCCTTTGTCCGTTGACCCAAGGCTGTCATGCTGACATAGTCCGTTCCCAAAAGGAACTGACTCGGGGGTGGTGAAGGTGCTGCAGGGATTCAAAGACGTACCCCGGGTGGTGTGGCTGCTGGCGGCCGGGGTGTTCGTCAACGCCGTGGTCAGCTTCACCTTCGTTTTCGTCTTCCTCTACCTGACCGGGCCGCGCGGCCTCGGCGCCGCCCAGGCCGGCATGGTCACCGGGATCGGCGGCGCCGGTCTCGTCGCGGGCAACTTCACCGGCGGCTGGTACGGGGACCGCTTCGGCCACCGCCGCGTGCTGCTCGCCGCCTCCACCCTCGGCGGCCTCACCCTCATGACCTTCCCGTTGCTGTCCACCCCGCTGCTGTACGCCGCCCTGCCGCTGGCCCAGTACGCCTCCGGCGTGATCCGGGCCGCCAACTCCGCACTGGTCGCCGTCGCCGTCCCCGAAGGGGTCCGCCGCCAGGCCTTCGCCGTCGTGCGCTGCGTCTCGAACGGCGGCTTCACCCTCGGCCCGCCGCTGGGGGCGCTGGTCGCGACCGGTCTCTCGTACGACTGGCTCTTCGTCGCGGACGGCCTCGGCACCCTCTTCTTCGCCCTGTGGACCGCGCGCGTCGTCCCCGCCCGCGGTGCCTCCCGGACCCCCGCCGCGGCCCCGGACGGGGGTCGGGGCCGCGGTGTGTGGCAGGAACTGCGGGCCCGGCCCGCCGTACTGGTCCTGCTCGCCGCGATCCTGCTGACCGACCTCGTCTACCGCCAGCAGTACGGCACCTTCCCCGTCTTCCTCGCCGACCACGGCCTGGACACCCGGGCCTTCGGCCTGGTGATCGCCCTCAACGGCGGCGTCATCCTGCTGCTGGAGCTCCCGGCCGCCGTCGCGCTGCGCCACCGGCCGCCGCTGCCGGTCATCGCGACCGGGCTGGTGCTGGTCGGGGCCGGCTACGCCGCGCTGCTGGCCGGGGCCGGCATCGCGAGCGCCACCGCGATGATCCTGCTGCTGAGCCTCGGCGAGATCCTGTACAAGACCACCGCCACCGCCTACGTCGCCGACCAGGCCCCCGAGCACGCGATCGGGCGGTTCCAGAGCCTGTACGCGGGGATCTCCGTCAGCGGCGTCGTCCTCGGCCCGCCGCTCGGCGGAGCCCTGTACGCCGCCGCGCCCGGGCTGCTGTGGCCGCTGTGCGCGGGGCTGGCGGCAGGAGCGGGCGGGGTGGTGTTCTGGGCCTCCCGGTGCGGTGGGCGCCACGCGGCGCGACCGGCACATGAGACCGGTTCGCACCCTCGGGCCGTCGCCGGTTAGGTTTCGGATATGACTGCTACGCGTACCACCGGCGCCGTCGCCGCCGGACTTGCCACCATCGCCGCCGACGGCACCGTCCTCGACACCTGGTTCCCCGCCCCCGAGCTGGTCGCCGAGCCCGGCCCGGCCGGCACCGAGCGCCTGACCGCCGAACAGGCCGCGGAGCTGCTCGGCGAGGCCGCGCCCAAGGCCCTCGGGCCGGACGCGCGCCGCGGTGTCGAGGTCGTAGCCGTCCGCACCGTGATCTCCTCCCTGGACGACAAGCCGCTCGACGCGCACGACGCGTACCTGCGCCTGCACCTGCTCAGCCACCGCCTGGTCAGGCCGCACGGCCAGAACCTGGACGGCGTCTTCGGCCTGCTCGCCAACGTGGCCTGGACCTCGCTGGGCCCGGTCGCGGTGGACCAGATCGAGACCGTCCGCCTGAACGCGCGCGCCGAGGGCCTGCACCTCCAGGTCACCTCGATCGACAAGTTCCCGCGGATGACCGACTACGTCCTGCCCAAGGGCGTGCGCGTCGCCGACGCCGACCGGGTCCGCCTCGGTGCGCACCTCGCCGAGGGCACCACCGTCATGCACGAGGGCTTCGTCAACTTCAACGCGGGCACCCTGGGCACCTCGATGGTCGAGGGCCGCATCTCGGCCGGCGTCGTGATCGGCAACGGATCCGACATCGGCGGCGGCGCGTCCACGATGGGCACCCTCTCGGGCGGCGGCAAGCAGATCATCTCGATCGGCGAGCGCTGCCTGATCGGCGCCGAGGCGGGCGTCGGCATCGCGCTGGGCGACGAGTGCATCGTCGAGGCCGGCCTGTACGTGACCGCGGGCACCCGCGTCACGCTGCCGGACGGCCAGATCGTGAAGGCCCTGGAGCTCTCCGGCGCCAGCAACATCCTCTTCCGCCGCAACTCGGTCACCGGAGCCGTCGAGGCCCGCCCGAACAACGCGGTCTGGGGCGGCCTGAACGAGATCCTCCACAGCCACAACTGAGTTGTGCCCCGCGGGCCCTCCCTCCCCGAGCGGGGGAGGGCCCGCGGAGTCAGTGCAGGGGCAGAGTACGGACCAGGCCGGCGAAGGCCTGTTCCTCGGCCTCCGTCAGCTCGACCGACTCCATCGGGTGCGCGGCGGCTCCGCGCTGCGCCGGGATGAACGTGAGGCCCTCGCGGGCGCCCGGCTCCGCGCGCTGGAAGCGCCTGTGTCGGAGCATGTGGCGCAGGCCGGCCACCCCGACGAGCGCGGCCACCAGCAGGACCGCCAGGCCGATTTCCCGGGCGGGGATGATGGAGGGGGACATGCGGGCCTCCGGAAGTACGGCGGGCACGGTCGAGCGTGGGGACACTCAACACCACAACCGGGGCCGAACGGGCCGTTATGTGGCGAGCGTCACGCCAGGGGCGAAAGCGCCCTGCGTCAGTCCGCCAGGCGCAGCTTGAAGCCCTCGTGGCTGCGCGCCCAGCCCAGCCGCTCGTAGAAGCGGTGGGCGTCCTCCCGCCGCTTGTTGCTGGTCAGCTGCATCAGACCGCAGCCGCGCTCGCGCGCCCGCTCCGTCGCCCGCCGCATCAGCTCCGCCCCCAGCCCGGCGCCCCGCCGGTCGGCGCGCACCCGTACCGCCTCCACCAGCGCCCGCTCCCGGCCGCCCTGGCCGAGGCCCGGGACGTAGGTGAGCTGGAGGCAGCCGAGCACGTCCGCCCCGTCGGCCAGGAGCAGCAGCTCGTTGCGGGCGTCCGCCTCGATCGCGTCGAAGGCCCGCTCGTGGGCCTCGGTCACGGGTGACGGGCCGCCGTCCGCCAGCAGGGCGAGTACGGCTGGCAGGTCCTCACGGGTCGCGGTACGGAAGATCACGGCCCTGAGTGTGGCAGGGGCCCCGGCCGGGACGGCGGCCGGGGCCCCTGCGGTCCAGCGGCCGCCGGCTACGGGCGGAAGCGCAGCACCTGCGGGTCGTGGTCGCTGTTCTGGGCCGAGAACTCCGCGTTGATGTGCACGCTGTCGTACGTGAACGACTTGATCGCCGGGCTGGTCAGGATCTGGTCCAGCACCTGCGCGTTGCCCTGGTACACGTACGAGTACCGCTCCGCCTTCGGCAGCGACTTGATCGCCGAGTAGAGCGCACCGCCGTCCTCCAGCGCCTGCGCCGTCGCCGAGAACTCGAAGTCGTTGATGTCGCCGAGGACGACGACGTTCGCGTTCTTCTCGGTGGCCAGCAGGTCCTTGACGAAGCCGTTCACGGCCTGGGCCTGCAGCAGCCGCTTGGCCTCCGAGGAGCGCACCGGCGGCTGGTGGTGCGAGGTCAGGCCCTCGTCGCCGCCCTTCGAGCTGAAGTGATTGGCGATCACGAAGACCGTACGGCCGCGGAATACGAACTCGCCGGCCAGCGGCTTGCGGCTGTCCTGCCAGGCCGGGTTCGCCGGGTCGATCCGGCCGGGGGAGTGGGTGAGGGCCGCGTGGCCCTTCTCGGTCGTCACGCCCGTCGCGGTCGCCGAGTCGCCCGCGGCGCGGTCGGTGAAGGAGACGCGGGCCGGGTTGAACAGGAACACCTGGCGGATGTTGCCGCCGGGCTCGCCGCCGTCCTTGTTGTTCTCCGGGTTGACGGTCCGCCACTGGTACGCCGGGCCGCCCGCGGCCGCGATCGCCGCCGTGAACTTCGTCAGCGTCTGCTCGGCGGACACCGTGCCGTCGTTCTTGGCGCCGTTGTCGTCCTGGATCTCCTCCAGGGCCACGATGTCGGGGGAGGCGAGGTTCTCGACGACCGCCTTCGCCAGGTTGTCGAACTTCTCCTGCGGGTCGGTGGGGTCGAGGTTCTCGACGTTGTACGTGGCCACCGCGAGCTCACCCGGAGCCTGCGCCTTGGTCTTCTCGGGGGCGAGGGTGCCGGCGGTGACGGTGCCCAGCGTGCGGGCCACCAGCGTGTAGCCGCCGAACTGGTTGAAGTCCAGCGGGCCCTCGGTGGGGCCGGTCAGCTTGTCGCCGACGTTGGCCACCGGGAAGGGCTGCTGCGCGAGCGGCGCGAGCTGCTGGATCTGCAGGCGGCCGGTGTTCTGGGAGTCGTACGAGCCGTACAGCGTGCCGCCCCGCTTGGCGGTGTGCTCCCAGCCCTTGACCGTGACCCAGAGCTCCGCGTACGGGTCGGTGGCGCCGACCACGCGCGAGGTGCCGATGCCGACGTTCATGCCCTCCAGGGACTCGTAGAAGTCCAGGGCGTAGCGCGAGGGGTCCAGGGCCAGGCCGTTGATGCTGCCGCCGGCGGCCGGGTCGCCCGCCGGGGCGTACTCGGCGGGCACGCTGTACTCGTTGATCGCGGTGGCCTCGGGCAGCGCGTTGCCCGAGGAGACCACGGTCACGGACGGCTTGGAGATCTGCGTGACCGACTGGTTGCCGGAGGCCGCCCCGCCGGGGATGTACTCGCCGACCAGGCCGGAGACCTTGACCGCGTCGCCGACGGCCACGGTGGGGGCCGAGCTGGTGAAGACGAACACGCCTTCACTGGTGGCGGCGTTGTCGTCGGCGTCGGGGTCCTGGATCCAGAAGCCGCGCGAGCCGTACGTGCGCACGCCCGTGACGATGCCTTCGACGCCGGTGACCTGCTTGCCGGTGAGCGGGGATATCCGGGTGGTGCCCTGGATGTCGTGAATGCGTATCGAATCGGCGGACACGGCGCCTTCGGCCGCGTCGGCGGTGCCCGCGAGCAGGCCGGTGGCCAGGGCGGTGGCGACGAGGGCCGCGACGGCGGCGGAACGGGGATGCGAGGAGCGCATGGGCGGGAACTCCGGTGTGTGGAGGCGGAAAGCGAGGGGGGTGGTGCCTGCATACGACGTGACCCACGGGTCCGGAAAACGGCCCCCGATAGATCTACGCGCGTCAATTTCTCGGGTGACCAGCGGAGTTGTCAAGGCCTCCAGGGGATACGGCGCCTGACTGTGGGATGAACCAAAGGCGATGGCCCGTCGGACGCGCCCGAATTGCGTCTACGCTGGTGCGCCGGACGGCCGTCCTGCCGTCCGCAGCCGAACCGTTGACCGGCCCCCGACTCCGACGTCCGCGAGGAGACCCGCCCCATGTCACCAGAGCCGCACTCCATGCTGCCGCCGGTACGGCTGCCCTCCGATGCGGAACTGGCCCGCGACGCCCTCTTCGCCCCGCTCTTCGCCCGGGCCGTACGGCTGGCCCGCTGGGCCGGACCCGGCACCCGCGTGGACATCGGCGGTGAACTCGTCGCCGCCCAACTGCCGGAGGCAGCAGCCGTGCTCGGCCTCGATCCCGCCGACGCGGACGGCCCGGCGCTCGCGAGCCAGGCCTGGCGGGTGGCCGTGGACACCGGCCTCGTCGACGTCACCGAGCCGGAGGAGGACGGCGGGGAGCAGAGCGGTACCGCCGCGCCCGGGGAGGACCTGGCCCTGGTGACCGGCGGCACGCCCGGCGAGGTGCTCGACCTGTGGCTGGCCGCGCTGGACACGGTGCTCGCCGATGCGGCGGTGCCCGATCTGGATGGCCTCGTCGACGCCTTGGACGCGGGCGGCGAGGTGGACTTCGACCAGCTCGACTGGAACCCGCAGCGCGAGGCCGACTTCCTCGACGGCGTCCTCGCCAACCTCTACCTGCTGACCGCCGCCGGACACGGGGCCTCGGACAGCCCGGTCCCGCTGCCCGTGCTCGCCGCCTCGATGGTCATCCCCGAGGACATGGGTGAGCCGACCGACGCCGTCCTGGAGCAGGTCTCGGACGCGATGATGCGCCTCGACGACCAGTTCCGGCAGCTGGAGCCGATCGGCCTGGTCGAGTTCCGGCCCGTCGACGAGGCGCTGATGCAGGAAGCGGACGACGAGGAGCCCGCCGCCGACCCGGTGGCCGGCGCGGCGGCCGGGGGCCTCGACGACGAGGACGTGTCCCGCTACGGGATGGTCCGGCTCACCCCCCTCGGCCTGTACGGGATCCGCGCCCGCATGCTGGAGGCCGGAGTCAGGGCCCCCGCCGTCGGCGAGCTGGCCGACAAGGGCGCGGACGCGCTGCTCGACGCGGTCTGCGCATACCCGGAGGGCGCGGCCCAGGCCGAGATGGAGCAGTGGCTCAAGGGCCGCGAGCCGTCCGCCGCCGCCGCCGAACTGCTCGCCGCGGCCCGGGGCTCCGACGAGGGCGGACCGCTGCGCCGGCTGCGCTGCCAGCAGGCCCTCGCACCGGCCGGGCCGGAGGCCGAGCCGGCCGTCCGCGCGGTGCTGGACGACCCGGAGCTGGGCGGCCTCGCCCGGGTGTGGCTGGCGGAGCGCGGGGTGACCGGTGTACCGACACCGGACGCGGCGATGGTGTTCTGGCTGACCATCGACACGATCGCGGCGCAGTTGGCCGCGGACGGGGAGACGGCGGAACTCCCGCTGCTGATCGAGTCCCTGACCGCCCACCATGCGGGGTTCTTCGACCAGGCGTGGCGGTCCGCGCACCCGGCGACCGCGTACGTACTGGAGGCGATGGGCCGGCTCCACCCGGACAGGAAGGCCGCCAAGGAGGCCCGCAAGGCCGCCTTCAAGGCCCGCTCGCGCCGGCACTGACGGAGCGGAGGAGGGACGGGGAAGGGAGCGGGCGGGCCGGCGCCAGGACCGGATCGGGGCCGGGATCCGGACCGGGTCCGGGGTCGGGGTCGGTCCGGGGCCGGGATTCGGTCCGGGATTCGGGTCCGGTGGGGGCAGGCGGGGTGGAACGAGCCGTTCCTGCACCGGACTTGGCCATTCCGTGAACGGGCAAGGGGCCGGCCGACCGTCGCGGGTAGTTCAGCCGCCGTTCACGTGCGGACGGGAGCGTGTGCGCCGACGCCCGCACGACAGGCGCACCCCACCTCCTCAACCCTGGAGAACCGATGGCGCTCAGCCGCAGAGACTTCACCGCCCGAACCGTCATCGCCGGAGCAGGAGTCGCGCTCACCGGGACGGTCGGCGCCCTTGCCACCGCCCCGGGGGCGCTGGCGGCCGACGACAGCACCGGGCGTGACGAGCAGGGGCGGCCCTGCGCGCCCGGCTACGGCCCGTTGGTCCCGGACCCCGCCGGGATCCTCGCCCTCCCCGCCGGTTTCAGCTACCGCGTCATCACCCGCAGCGGTGTCACCACCCTGGAGAGCGGGGAGTCCACCCCGTCCCATCACGACGGCACGGCAGCCTTCGAGGGCCACCGCGGGGTCACCCTCCTGGTCAACAACCACGAGCTCAAAGGCCCGCGCGCCGGCTGGGCTCACCCCGTCCCGCTCACCGAGGGCCTCGTCTACGACCCGGCCGCCGCCGGCGGCTGCACCGTCGTCGAGGTCCGCCGTGGCGGCGAGGTCGCCGAATGGGTGGGCATCGCCGGTACGTCGACCAACTGCGCGGGCGGGGCCACCCCCTGGGGCACCTGGCTGACCTGCGAGGAAACCGAGGACCTTGCCGGCAAGAACGGTATGACCAAGGACCACGGGTACGTCTTCGAGGTCGACCCACACGACCGGCGGGCCAACCGCGGCCCGCAGCCGGTCAAGGCCTTCGGACGGTACGCCCACGAGGCGGTCGTGATCGACCCGCACCAGGGCCACGCCTACCTGACCGAGGACGCCTCCGGCCCCAACGGGCTGCTCTACCGCTGGACCCCGCCGAGCGGATTCCGCCACGGCCGCGGCCGGCTCCGTACGCTCGCGGCCGACGCCGGTGTGCTGGCCGCCGCCAAGTGCTTCGACAGCGGGGGCCGGTTCGTCGACGACCTCTCCCGCGCGACGAAGATCGGTACCGTGTACGGGGTCGACTGGGTGGAGGTACCGGACCGCGACGCGAGGACGGTGTCGGTGCGCAAGCAGTTCGCGGACGGTGCGGTGACCCGCTCGCGCAAGCTGGAGGGCATGTGGTGGGCCGACGGGGGCGCGTACTTCGTCTCCTCCTACGCCCGGGAGGAGAGCCCGGGCGCGGCCCACGACGGCCAGGTCTGGTTCTACGACCCGAAGCGGCGCACCGTCCGGCTGATGGTGCTGCTCGGGGTGAACGCCGACACCTCCAAGGACGGCGGCCTCGACGGCCCCGACAACATCACCGTCTCCCCGTACGGCGGCCTGGTCATCGCGGAGGACGGCAGCGGCCTGCAGCACCTGTTCGGCGCCACCGAGTCGGGCCGCACCTACCCGCTGGCGCGCAACGAGCTGAACATCGGGACGGAGCAGGAGCCCGAGTACTCGGAGTTCACGGGGGTCTGTTTCTCACCGGACGGGCGCACCCTGTTCGCCAACATCCAGGAGCCTGGCATCATGCTGGCCATCACCGGCCCGTGGCGGCGCGTCGCGCGCTGACGGCAGGACGGCTGCGCCGCCGCCCCCTCACGGGGCGGCGGCGACCTCGGTCATCTCGGCGCGGCTGGCTGCGGCCCATTCCTCCAGCAGGAACTCGTACGCCTCGGAGGGCCACTCGTCATCCACCCGCGTCTCGACGAGGCGCCGTATCGCCTCGTTCGCCTCTGCGGCGGACGGGCGGGCGGGACCCGCGGGCCGGAGTGTCTTGTACATGGTTTCAAGGCTACGGGCGGGCACTGACAGTCACCTCCGCTTTAAGGGTGCAATCCATCACCTCGGTCACCCTCGGGTGAGCCGCCGTAGCTCCATGTGCCCGCCCACCTGCTCAGAGTGCCTGGGAGCCGGGCTTGACCATGCCGCGCACTGTGCGCGACTTCACAAACTCGCCCATGGCCGTCATCTCCCATTCGCCCGAGAACTGGCGAATCAGCTTCGCCATCATGACGCCCGTCTGCGGCTCGGCGCCTGTCAGGTCGAAGCGGACCAGCTCCTCGTCCGTCGCCGCGTCGATCAGGCGGCAGTAGGCCTTGGCGACCTCGGTGAACTTCTGGCCGGAGAAGGAGTTCACCGTGAAGATCAGCCCGGTGGCCTCGGCGGGCAGCCGGCCGAGGTCCACCATGATCACCTCGTCGTCACCGGCCCCCTCGCCGGTGAGGTTGTCGCCCGAGTGCTTGACGGCGCCGCCGAGGATCGACAGTTTGCCGAAGTAGCAGCTGTCGATGTGGTTGCGCTGCGGGCCGTACGCGATGACGGAGGCGTCGAGGTCGATGTCCCGGCCGCCGAACGCGGGCTCCCAGCCCAGGCCCATCTTCACCTGGGAGAGCAGGGGGCGGCCGTTCTTGACCAGGGAGACGGTCTGGTTCTTCCGGAGGTTCACCCGGCCCTTGTCCAAGTTGACCTTCCCGGAGCCGGCGGTGGCAGCCGGGGCGGCCGGCGGGGCCGCGGGGGCCGACGGGGTGGCGGGGGCGCTCGGCCAGGAGGAGGCGGACGGCGCCGGCGGGGCCGCCGGCGTGCTTCCCCGGGTGGGAGCCGACGGGGGCTGCGCAGCCGGGGCCGCGGGGGTCTGCGGGGCGGAGGCCGGCGCGGCGGGCTCCTCGTCCACGGAGACCCCGAAGTCGGTGGCGATCCCGGCGAGGCCGTTCGCATAGCCCTGGCCGACCGCGCGTACCTTCCAGACGCCGCCGCGCTGGTAGACCTCGACCACCACGAGAGCCGTCTCGGCGCCCAGCTGCGGAGGGGTGAAGGTGGCGATCACCGCGCCGGTGTCCGCGTGGCGGACGGTGGCCGTGGGCTCGATGCCCTGGAAGGTCTGGCCGGCGGCGTCGGGGCTGGCGGTGACCACGATGCGCTCGATGCCGGGCGGCAGCGCGCCGGTGTCCACGGTGATCGAGTCGGGCGCCGCCCCGCCGCCGGACCGGTAGTCGACGCCGGGCCCGGACGGCTGGTTGTAGAAGATGAAGTCGGCGTCGGAGCGCACCTTGCCGTCGCCCGCGAGGAGCAGACCCGACACGTCGAGCCGCACCGGGGCAGCCACGTCCACCGTCACCCGGACGGCATTGAGCGGCAGGTTGGAACCAGGGGTCATAGCGGTCATGCACGGAGAACGACCGGAGCCGCTTTGCCGTTCCCTTACCGTCGCGGGAGATTTCGAGCCGCTGCCGCTGCCGATGCCGCCCCCGTCAGCGCCGGTTGCGGGGGTGGTTCTTCGCCATCCGCTCGTTGCCGAACTTGTAGGCGCCGGTCCAGCGGGCCATCACCAGCTGGGCGTCACCCGCCTCCACCTCGGCGAGGAACTTCTCCGCGCGCCCGCCCCGCAGGGTGCCGGCGGCACGCCCCTGGCGGGTGATGACCACGCTGTGGTCGCTGCGCTGCTCGTAGGTGAATCCGTGGGGTCTCGGCATGCCCGGCAGCCTGCCCCGCCAGAGGCGGGCCGGGCAACGGAATTTGCTCAGCCGCCGGTGACCCGCCGCGGCAGACCCAGCGGGTTCGCCTCGCGCAGCTCCGGCGGGAGCAGCGGGTCCGGCACCGACTGGTAGGCCACGGGCCGCAGCCAGCGCTCGATCGCAGTACCCCCGACCGAGGTGGAGTGCGAGGTCGCCGCCGGGTACGGGCCGCCGTGGTGCTGCGCCGGGGCCACCGCCACCCCGGTCGGCCAACCGTTCACCACGATGCGTCCGGCCAGCGCCGTGACCTGCGAGACCAGCTCCGCCGCCGGGCCGGGGCCCCCGTCGGTCTCGGTCGAGGACAGCTGGAGCGTCGCGCTCAGGTTCCCCGGAAGCCCGCGCAGCACCGCGCCGGCCTCCTCCTGGTCGGCGTACCGGACGACCACCGTCACCGGGCCGAAGCACTCCTCGGCCAGGAGCCCGTACGCCCCGCCCTCCAGCAGGAGCGCGGCGGGCACGGTCAGGTAGCCGGCGCCGACGGTGTGCTCCCCGCCGGAGCCGGGCGCGACGGGCGCCGTGACGCCGGGCAGCGCGGCCCGCTCGCGTACGCCGGTGAGGAAGTTCTCCCGCATCCGGTGGTCGAGCAGCACCCCGGGCTCGGTCTCGCCGAGCGCCTTGGCCAGCGCGCCGGTGAGCCGGTCGCCGTCCGCGCCCGCGGGGACCAGGACCAGGCCCGGCTTGACGCAGAACTGGCCGACGCTGAGGGTGACGGAGCCGGCCAGCCCCGTGCCGATCTCCTCGGCGCGCTCGGCGGCGGCCGCGGGGGTGACCACGACCGGGTTGAGGGAGCCGAGCTCGCCGTGGAAGGGGATCGGCACGGGCCGGGCGGCGGCCGCGTCGAACAGCGCCCGCCCGCCCCGGATGGAGCCGGTGAACCCGGCGGCGGTGACGAAGGGGTGGCGGATCAGCTCCAGGCCGGCGTCGAAGCCGTGGACCACGGCGACCACGTCGGCCGGCAGCCCGACCGCCACCGCCGCCCGGCGCAGCAGCGAGGAGCACAGCTCGGAGGTGGCCGGGTGGTCGGGATGCGCCTTGACGACCACCGGGCAGCCGGCGGCGAGCGCGCTGGAGGTGTCCCCGCCGGGGACGGAGAAGGCCAGCGGGAAGTTGGAGGCGGCGTAGACCGCGACGACACCGAGCGGCACCTTGTAGCGGCGCAGTTCGGGCCGCGGCGGGCTGAGGGAGGGATCGGCCCGGTCGATCCGGATGTCGAGGTAGGAGCCCTCGTCCACGGCATCGGCGAAGGCCCGCAGCTGGCCGGTGGTGCGGGCGAGTTCGCCGGTGAGGCGGCCCGGGCCCAGGGCGGTCTCCGCGTCGGCCGCCTCGACCACGTGGGCCGCGGCCTCGTCGAGCAGGTCGGCGGCGGTACGCAGGAAGGCGGCGCGGGCGGTGCGGTCGGCGAGCGCACCACGGGCGGTGTGGGCCGCGCGTACGGCCGCGTCCACCTCCTGGGCTGTGGCCTCCACCGCAACCTGCTCCCGCTGCTTCCCGGTGCGGGGGTCCACACTCCAGACTGGTGTTGCTGCCATGGCGCACTGCCTCCTGGATCTCCGCTGACGCGCGCGATCTCGTTCAGTATTCTGAACGCCGTTCTGATGGATGAATGATCACATCCGTCCCGGACTCTATGTGCGGGTCTTCGGCGTGACAAGAGACAAGAGGGGCAAGAAGGCGAATGACCACAGGGGAGCCCGGCACGTCCGGTGAGTCCGGCGCGTCCGTCATGTCCGTCGCGGGACCGGAGGGCTCGGCGACAGCGCCCGCGGCCGTCAAGTCGGCCGTGCGCACCGTCATGTTGCTGGAGCACTTCGCGGCGCGGCCCGGACTGCACAGCCTCGCCGACATCCAACAGGACCTCGCGCTGCCCAAGTCCAGCCTCTACATGCTGCTGCGCACGCTGGTGAACCTGGGATGGGTGGAGACGGACGCGACCGGCACGCGGTACGGGATCGGCGTACGGGCCCTGCTCGTCGGCAGCTCGTACATCGACGGGGACGAGGTGGTCGCGGCGGCCCGGCCCGCACTGGACCGGCTCTCCGACGACACGACGGAGACCATCCACCTGGCCCGGATGGACGGCACGAGCGTGGTCTACCTCGCCACCCGGCAGTCCCAGCACTACCTGCGGCCCTTCACCCGTGTCGGACGGCGGCTGCCCGTGCACTCGACGGCGCTGGGCAAGGCGCTGCTGGCCACGCACTCGGACGCGGAGGTACGGGCCCTGCTGCCGCAGCGGTTGGAAGCGGTCACCGAGCACACCATCACCGACCGCGAGCGGCTCATCGAGGAGCTGGCGCTGGTGCGTGAGCAGGGCTACGCGGTGGACCGCGAGGAGAACACCCTCGGCCTGCGCTGCTTCGGGGTGGCGGTGCCCTACCGGACTCCGGCGCGGGACGCGGTGAGCTGCTCCGTGCCGGTGGCGCGGCTGACGGTCGACCATGAACAGGCCATCAAGGCGGCGCTGTTCGAGGCCCGGGACCGGCTGTCCGTGGCGACGCGGCGGATGTGAGCGGGGAGGCGCGGGTTCTCCCCCGGGCGGGGGAGGCGGTTCCCCTTTACGGGGGAGGTGGCGGGACGGCGGGGGCGGGACCGTTGAGCCATGAGCACACGAGCCGTTCACACGCCGCAAGCGGCGTACCAGCCGCAGGCACCGTCCTCCGAGCCGGGGGCGTGGCGCAAGACCCTGCGCGCGGTGGCGATCGCCGCCACCGTGCCCTACCTGACGCTGAAGATCTCCTGGCTGGCGGGGAGCCACCTCGGCATACCGGAGGGGAGCGTGCTGCGGGAACCGGGCACCGCCTTCTTCATATCGCTCAACGCCCTGACCGTGGTCATGGACTTCAGCGTGGTCCTGCTGGCCCTCCTGCTCACCCGGCCGTGGGGCCTGCGGGTGCCGTCCTGGCTGCTCGTCCTCCCGGTCTTCACGGCCACCGGTCTGCTGACCCCGATCGTCCTCGCCTTCCCCGGCCAACTCCTCGTGCGGGGCGTGGGGCTGGGGCCGGACGAGGCCCTGGGGGCGGGCGGCAGACCCTTCCTCGAACCCTGGGTGTTCGATGTCGTCTATCCCGGCTTCATCGTGCAGGCGGTGGCCCTGGCCGGCCTGTTCACGGGCTACGCGAGAGAGCGCTGGGGCGGGCCGTGGCAGGGCGTCCTGGGCAGGCGGCTTCCGTCATCCACGGGGGTGGTGGCGGGAGCCGCGGCGGTGACGGCCCTGGCGGTGGCCGGGGGGTACCTGTACTGGTCCTTCGGCGGTACGGCCGGGCAGAACGCGGCCCAGGTGGCCGCATACTCCTCGGACCGGGTCGTGGTCCACGTGGTCAACGCGATGTGCGCGCTCGCCGGCGCGGCGGGGGCGGTGCTGCTGGCCCGGGGCGGGGAGCGGCGGGCGGTCTGGCCGCTGGCCGGCGCGTGGATCGGATCGGCCGCGGCGCTGTGCTGGGGGATGTGGCTGATGGTCTCGCTGCTGGGCAGCGACTTCGGCCCGGAGGAACAGCCCACCACCGCCACCGCACTGATCTACGCTGGCCAGATGATCACCGGGCTGCTCGGCGGCGCGATCGTCGCACGGTTCCTCGCCGGCCGCCGCGCGGGCTGAGGAGGGGGCGGCCCAGGCGGGTGGGTGACCGCGGGCCCGGTCGGATCGGGCCCGGACGGAACGGCCTCAGGGTAAGGGGCGCGCGGCGTAAGGGGGGTGGGGTGAAGGCGGCGGGCCGGGGCGTGCGGCGCGGGCTGGGGTGGCTGGTGGGGGCGCAGGCCCGGCTGCGATGGGTGCACCTGATACTCGGCGGGGCCCTGTTGATGCCGTACTTCCTGCTCACCCAGGTGGTGGTCGGCATCCTCGCGGGTGGGGTCAACGCCCTCGCGTCCTTCCCGCTGAGCCTGGCCGCATACGCGTCGGCGCTGCCCCTGGTGGCCGCGACCGGGGTGTTCGGGCTGGTCCGGCCGATGTCGGTGACCGCCGTGCGGGCCATGTGCGGGGTGCCGGGGGAGCGGCTGGCCGAGGGGACCGCCCGGTCCTGGGCGGCCCGGGGGCGGGCCACCGCCTGGTGGACGCTGCACCTGGGGGTCGGCGGGCTGATCAGCGGGATGAGCCTCGCGGTGCCCCCCATGGCGGTGGTGCTGATCTGCCTGCCGTTCGTGGCCACGCTGCGCGAATCCCCGCTCGGGATCGGCTGGTTCACCACCGACGCCGACGTGTACCTGGCTCCGCTGCTCGGGGTCGGGCTGCTGGCCGGGCTCAGCCTGTGCAGCGCGGTGGCCGGGTCGCTGCTGGGCCGGCTGGCGCCCGTACTGCTCGGGCCGACGGCCGCGGACCGGCTCGCCGCAGCCGAGGAGCGGGCCGCCGACCTGGCGGTGCGCAACCGGCTGGCCCGGGAGCTGCACGACGCGGTCGGGCACGCCCTGAGCGCCGTCAGCCTCCAGGCGGCCGCCGCCCGGCGGGTGCTGGACCGGGATCCGGAGTTCGTACGGGAGGCGCTCGGCGCGATCGAGGACACCGCCCGGCGGACGGTGGGGGAGCTGGACACCGTACTGGGCCTGCTGCGGGACGGAGACGCCGCCCGGTCGGACGCCGCGCCCGCGCCGACCCTCGCCGCCGACCTCGACGGTCTGCTGGCCCGCACCCGGGCCTCCGGCACCCCCGTGACCGCCGAGCAGGACCCGGGGCCCGCCGGGGACTGGGGCCAGCTCCCGGCGATCGCCTCCCGCGAGGCGTACCGGATCGTGCAGGAGGGGCTGAGCAATGCGCTGCGCCACGGAGCGGGCCCGGTCGCGCTGCGGCTCGCCGTACAGGAGCGGACAGGGAAGGGAAGCAGGCACCGTGAACTGGAGATCGTCATGACCAATCCGCCGGGAACCGGCAGGGAGCGCGAGACCCGCACCACCGGGGGGCGCGGGCTGCACGGCGCCGCCGAGCGGGCCGGACTGCTCGGCGGCCACGTGGAGGCGGGCCCCCACCGGGGGCTGTGGCGCCTGCGGGCGGTCCTCCCGCTCGGCGGGGAGGTCCGATGAGTGCGGCGCGCCGCCCACCGGTGCGGATCGTGATCGCCGACGACGAACGGATGGTGCGCACCGCCCTGCGGGTCATCCTGGAGGCCGAGCCCGACCTGGAGGTCGTCGGAGAGGCGGCGTCCGGAGCCGAAGCGGTCCCGCTGATCCGCTCACTGGCCCCCGACGTGGTGCTCATG
The DNA here is from genome assembly GCF_040647115.1 of Streptomyces sp. NPDC044571. Classification (NCBI taxonomy): domain Bacteria; kingdom Bacillati; phylum Actinomycetota; class Actinomycetes; order Kitasatosporales; family Streptomycetaceae; genus Streptomyces; species Streptomyces sp. NPDC044571. The sequence goes on along the minus strand of NZ_JBEZBN010000020.1, from coordinate 77,741 downwards.
GACGTCCGGATGCCCGAGATCGACGGCATCCGCGCCACCGAGCAGATCATGGCCGCCATGGCCGACCCGCCCCGCATCGTGGTCGTCACCACCTTCGAGAACGACGCGTACGTCTACGAGGCGCTGCGCGCAGGAGCCGCCGGCTTCCTCCTGAAGCGGGCCGATCCGGACGAGCTGGTCGGCGCGGTCCGCCTCGTGGTGCGCGGCGACTCGCTGCTCTTCCCCGCGGCCGTCCGTTCCCTGGCCGCCGGTCACGCGGCCGGTGCGGCCGCCGCCCCCGCGCCCTGGGTGGCCCGGCTCACCGACCGGGAGGCCGACGTCCTGCGCCTGATGGCCACGGGACTGTCCAACCACGAGATGAGCGAGCAGCTGGGAGTGGGTCCCCAAACGGTCAAGACGCATGTCGCCGCGGTGCTCTCCAAGACGGGATCCCGGGACCGCACGCAGGCCGTCATCGCCGCCTACGAGGGAGGTTTCATCATGAGGAAAAGCTGAGAACCAGGCCACAACCGGGGCAGAGCGGAACGGCCCGGGCCGTTCGCTCGTCCTCCTGGGGGATGAACAAGACGATCAGGCGTGCGTCGGTCTTCTGTCTGCTCCTGGTGCTGGCCCTGTTGCTGCGGGTCACCTGGGTGCAGGCCTACCAAGGCCAGGCCCTCGCAGACAACGAGAACAACCGGCGGAACCTCATCGGGCAGTACGAGAACCCGCTGGGCAACATCATCGTGGGCGGGGAGGCGATCACCGGCTCGGTGCGGACCGGGGGCAAGGACTTCGGCTACAAGCGCACGTACGTCGACGGGCCGCTCTACGCGCCGATCACCGGCTTCAGCTCCCAGGCCTTCGGTACGAGCATGCTGGAGGGCGTCTACAAGAACGTCCTCAACGGCTCCGACAGCCGGCTGAAGACCGTGATGGACCTGCTCACCAACAAGCGGGCGGACCCGGGCAACGTCCTGACCACCATCGACAAGGGCGTGCAGAAAGCGGCGTACGACGCGCTCCAGGGCAAGCAGGGTTCGGCCGTGGCGATCGACCCCGCGACCGGTGAGATCCTCGCCATGGTGAACAACCCGTCGTTCGACCCGGGCCGCATCAGCGGCGCCAACGACGAGGAGGCCTGGAAGGAGCTGTCCGCCGACCAGGGCAAGGCGATGGAGAACGTGGCCCTGCGCAAGCCGCAGGCGCCCGGCTCCACCTTCAAGCTGGTCACCCTGGCGGCGGCCATCGAGAACGGGCTGGTCACCAACCTCGACGCGCCCACCGGCACCCCCGACCCGTACACGATCCCCGGGACGCGGACCCAGCTGCCCAGCGAGGCGGGGTCGGCGGCCTGCAACAACGTCTCCCCCCGCACGGCCCTGCGGCTGTCCTGCAACAACGTCTTCGCGGAACTGGCCTCGAAGCTGGGCCAGGACAAGATGCGTGCGATGGCCGAGAAGCTCGGCTTCAACGCCAACGTCCTGACCCCGGTCACCACCCGCGTGCCGAGCAAGTACCCGACCGCGAAGATGTCGGTCGACCAGGTCGCCCTGACGGGTATCGGCCAGTTCGACGTGCAGGCCACGCCGCTCCAGATGGCGATGGTGACGGCCGCGATCGAGAACGGCGGCAAGCTGGTCGCCCCGCACACGGTCTCCGAGGTCACCGACGCCGGAGGCGATGTGCTCGAAAGCTTCAAGGACCCGAAGTCCGAGCAGGTGATGAGTGCGAGGACGGCCTCGATGCTGCAGGACGCCATGCGGACCGTGGCCACCGAGGGCGGCGGCAAGCCCGCCCAGGTGGCGGGGGCCGAGGTGGGCGGCAAGACGGGAACCGCCCAGCGGGGCGTGAAGAACAGCCTGCCGCCGCTGGCCTGGTTCACCTCGTACGGCAAGCTGGACGGCAAGCAGATCGCGGTCGCCGTGATGATCGAGAACTCGGACACCGACCGCTCCGAGATCGGCGGCGGCAAACTGGCCGCTCCCATCGCCCAGAAGATGATGGCGGCGTGGCTGAAGAAGTAGCAGCGCACGGTGCCGGGACCGCGCGCCGGGAACCGACACGGTTCCCGGCGCGTTCCCTTTTCCATGATCAGGAACGCGTACCCCGCAGACCTCGATGCCATCGCGGCCCTCCACAGCCGGGCGCGTGCGACCTACTACCGCGGCCGCATCCCGGAGGAGGCCTACGCCGGAGCGGCCGAACTGGCGCGGAGCCGGGAGGCCTGGTCCCGGGCCGTGGCCCGCAGTGACGCCGAGGGCAGGGTGTTCTGCGCCGAGCAGGACGGAGAGCTCACGGGTGTCGCGGCCTTCCGCACCTCGGCCGGCGAGACCACCCTCACCCAGCTGCACGTCGACCCGGGCCACTGGCGCCGCGGCACCGGAGCCGCCCTGCACGCCGCCTGCCTCGACGCCTGGCGGCGGGCGGGCATAGGCAGGGCCCGGCTGGAGGTGTTCGAGCACAACCTGCGGGCCCAGGCCTTCTACGCCCACCACGGCTGGCGGTCCGACCCGGCGACCCCGCGGACGGGCTCCCACCGCACGCTCTGGCTCAGCATCGGACCGCCGGGACCGGGCCTCACCGCCCCCGGGGCTGGGTGAAGCGGAGCATGTTGCCGGAGGGATCGCGGAAGGCGCAGTCGCGGACGCCGTACGGCTGGTCGACCGGCTCCTGCATCACCTCGCCGCCCGCGGCGCGGATGCGCTCGAAGGTGGCGTCGCAGTCCTCGGTCTCGAAGATGACTCGCGCAGCAGGCCCTTCGCCAGCAGTTCCGCCATGGCCCGCTGGTCGGCGGGCGAGCGTTCGGGTCCGCCAGGGGCGGTTCGAGGACGATGCTCACACCGGGCTGCGACGGCGCGCCGACGGTCACCCAGCGCATCCCCTCGAACCCGACGTCGTTGCGCACCTCCAGGCCGAGGACGTCCCGGTAGAAGGCCAGGGCCTTGTCGTGGTCGTCGACGGCGATGAAGCACTGCGAAAGCCTGATGTCCATGCGCTTCACGCTACGGGCGGGGGCCGGCCTTCGCTTCTCCGTTCCTGACCGGGCGCGTGTGGATCTTCGCGACGCAGGCGGGGACGGCGGCGCCCTCGTCGTGAGGGCGGGCCCGGTAGGCGCTCGGGGTCTCGCCGACCAGCTCGGTGAAGCGCGAGCTGAACGACCCCAGCGAGGTACACCCGACCGCGAAGCAGACCTCCGTCACCGTCAGGTCGCCGCGCCGCAGCAGCGCCTTGGCGCGCTCGATCCGGCGCGTCATCAGGTAGCTGTACGGGGTCTCCCCGAAGGCGGCGCGGAAGCTGCGGGAGAAATGGCCCGCCGACATGAGGGCGGTGCGCGCCAGCGCCGGGACGTCGAGGGGCTCGGCGTAGTCGCGGTCCATCCGGTCACGGGCCCGGCGCAGCCGGACGAGGTCCTCCAACGTCACCCGACCAGCATCCCACAGGGCCTCGGAGCACCGTCCGGGGAATGAGACGGCCCGCCGCGCGGTTGGTTGAAGGCGGAACCGTCCAATCCGTCGACCCGGAGAGAAAGAAGGATCATGCGCGTCGAGATCTGGAGCGACATCGCCTGCCCCTGGTGCTACATCGGCAAGGCCCGCTTCACCCGTGGCCTGGCCGAGTTCGCGCACCGTGACGAGGTGGAGGTCGTCTACCGGTCCTTCGAGCTCGATCCGAACAGCCCCAAGGGCACCACCGCGCCCGTCCTGGAGATGCTGGCCAAGAAGTACGGCCGCACCCTCGACGAGGCACGCGGCATGGAGGAGCACGTCGCCGCGAGCGCCCGCTCCGAAGGCCTGGACTACCGCACCGACGGCCGCGACCACGGCAACACCTTCGACATCCACCGCCTGCTGCACCTGGCCGCCGCCCGCGGCCGCCAGGAGGAGCTGCTCGACCTCGCCTTCCGGGCGAACTTCGCCGAGGAGCGCTCCGTCTTCGACCCGCAGGTGCTGCTCGCCCTCGCGGTCGAGGCCGGACTCGACGAGGCCGAGGCCCGCGCCGTCCTCGCCGACGACTCCGCCTACGCCGCCGAGGTACGGGCCGATGAGCGCGAGGCGGACGAACTCGGCGCCAACGCCGTGCCGTTCTTCGTCCTCGACCGCCGCTACGGCATCTCCGGCGGGCAGCCCGCCGAGGTGTTCACCCAGGCGCTGGAGCAGGCCTGGGCAGGCCGGGCCGTCGCCGAACCCGCCCCGGCGGCCGACGCCTGCGAGCCCGACGGAGCCTGCGCCGTCCCGCAGGCCTGAACCGGACCGGCCTGAACCCGGCGCAGGCCGGGCCGGTGCAGGCCTGCGGGGTCGGGTTCAGGCCGGTCCCCTCACGGCATGCGCGGGGTCCGGCCTCAGTGGAGGGCGGCTGCCCAGGCGGCCTCCGCCGAGGCCAGCGCCTCGGACGGGTCCGCCGACAGCGCCTCGGCCAGAGCTGTCAGGCAGGCCCGTACCACCGGGAGCGCGGCGTCCGCGCCGTAGTGGTTGACCCGGATCATCTCCCGGCCCAGCGCGCCACCGCCCGCCGCGAGCGGAGCCGCCGGATCGGCGGCCAGCGCCCTCGCCACCACCAGCGACGCATCCGCGACCCGCAGGGTGGTGGCGACCGGCGCGGCCTGCGCGTCCAGCGGCACGTACGGGGCGACGCCGAGCGCCACGGCGCCCGCGCGGGTCGCCGCCGAGGCGGCGGCGTGGCGGGCCGTCACCCCGGTCAGCCCCTCGACCGCGATCCGGTCCAGGCAGGCTTCCAGCGCCAGCATCTCCAGCTGCGCGGGGGCGTGCAGCAGCGCCTTGCGGCCCCCGTCGATCCAGCGTTCCTTCCAGTCCAGGAGCGAGAGGTAGGAACGGCGCGGCGCCGCCGGGTTCTGCGCGAACCGGGCCCACGCCCGCTCCGAGACCGACACCGCGGACACGCCCGCAGGGCCGCCCATCGCCTTCTGCGCCCCGATCACGCACAGGTCCACGCCCCACGCGTCCGGCAGCAGCGGCTCCGCACCGACCGACGCCACCGCGTCCAGCATGAACAGCGCACCGTGGGCCCGTACGACCTCGCCGATCTCCGCGACCGGGTTGGTGTTGCCGGTCGCGGCCTCCGCGTGCACCAGCGAGACGAAGTCGATCTCCGGCCGCTCGGCCAGCGCCCGCGCCACCGCCGGGGCGCTCACCGCCGTGTCGAAGGGCACCGCCAGGTCGACGACGGCCGCCCCGCTGTCGCGCAGCCAGTTGCCGAACGTGGTCCCGTACGGGCCCGTGACGATGTTCAGCGCCGTCGAGCCCGGCCGCGCCGCCGAGCGGATGCACCCCTCCAGCGGCAGCAGCGCCTCGCCCTGGGTGATCACCACGTCCTGGCGCGTGCCGAGGAGCTCCGCGACCCGCCGCTCGATCGACGCGAAGTGCTCCACGGTGAGCGGCGGGAGGTCCAGGAAGGGGTGGTTCACGGCGGTGCTCTCTTCGTCCGGGGCTACCGCAAGAGCCTACCGAGCACGCACGTACAGTGCGGACATGACCGATGACGTGCTGCATGTGAAGGGGCGTGTGCTCGTCGGGCCCGACGACGTACGCGACGAACTCTGGGTGGTCGGCGGCCGGATCACCTACGAGCGCCCGCGCGGAGCCCGTGAGACCACCACCGTGTCCGGCTGGGCCCTGCCCGGGCTGGTCGACGCGCACTGCCACGTGGGGCTGGACGCCCACGGTCCGGTCGACGCGGAGACCGCCGAACGCCAGGCCCTCACCGACCGCGACGCCGGCACCCTCCTCATCCGCGATGCCGGGTCCCCGTCCGACACCCGGTGGATCGACGACCGCGAGGACCTCCCGAAGATCATCCGGGCCGGCCGGCACATCGCACGGACCCGCCGCTACATCCGCAACTACGCCCACGAGATCGAGCCCGCCGACCTCGTCGCGTACGTCGGCCGCGAGGCGCGGCGCGGCGACGGCTGGGTGAAGCTGGTGGGGGACTGGATAGACCGCGAGGTCGGGGACCTGACGGCCTGCTGGCCGCGCGCCGAGGTCGAGGCGGCCATCGCCGAGGCCCACCGGCTGGGCGCCCGCGTCACCGCGCACTGCTTCGCCGAGGACTCGCTGCGCGACCTGGTCGAGGCGGGCATCGACTGCATCGAGCACGCCACCGGGCTCACCGAGGACACCATTCCGCTGTTCGCGGAGCGCGGGGTGGCGATCGTCCCGACGCTGGTGAACATCGCGACCTTCCCGAAGCTGGCGGCGGGCGGCGAGGCGAAGTTCCCGCAGTGGTCCTCCCACATGAGGCGGCTGCACGAGCGGCGCTACGACACGGTCCGGGCCGCTTACGACGCCGGCATCGCGGTGTACGTCGGCACCGACGCCGGAGGTTCCCTGCCGCACGGCCTGGTCGCCGCCGAGGTCGCGGAGCTGGTGAAGGCCGGGATCCCCGCACTCGACGCCCTTTCGGCGACGGCCTGGGCGGCCCGCGAGTGGCTCGGCAGGCCGGGTCTGACCGAGGGGGCGCCGGCCGACCTGGTGGTCTACGGCACCGACCCGCGGGCCGACGTACGGGCTCTGGCGCAGCCGCTGCGGGTGGTGGTGAACGGCGCCGTGCGGGCCTGAGCTCGGACGGCGGGACGGCGGGACGGCGGGACGGCGGGACCGCGTGGGCCGGATGAACCGCATGGACCGCGTGGAGTGGGGTTGACGAGGCGTGACGTACGGGCCCGGCGGTCGTTGTGAACGGCCGCGCGAGGCTCCGGCGTTCGGCGCACGTCCCGCAGGATGTGGCGGAAAAGAACTCCCGTTCCTCGTGAGGCGCGGTTAATCGAATGCGCGCGTGAAAACCACCCGTTGGGGTGAACTCACTTGGGGTTGCCGCCCGTTCACTCTTCGTGCGTAAGGATTCCGAGGGTCGAGGCCGTCGGCGCGCGCAATGTCCCCCATTGGCGCCGCGACGGCTCCCAACTCCCCGGGGGTTCCACCACCGTGAACCGCAACACCTTCCGCATGCCCGCGGCCGCTCTGCTCGCCACGGGAGCGGTCGCCCTGCTCACCGCCCCGCCCGCCTTCGCCACGGGCGGCGCCGGCGCCACCGGGCCCGCCGCCGGCGCCGGCGCCGGTACGGCCAGTGCCGTCGTCCTTCGCGCCGGACTGGACGTGGGCCTGCTCAACAAGACCGTCCACCTGCCGCTGAAGACCACCCTCAACGAGGTCAGCGCGCCGGCGACGGCCGACAAGACCGCCCTCAGCGTCACCCTGGACGGGGTCGAGGGCGGACAGCCGGTACAGGTCCTGCGCGCCGACGTGGCCACCTCCAAGGCCACCGCGGACGGGAGGCGCGCCGAGGCGGCGGCCGACCTGGCCCACGCCCGGGTGCACGTGCCCGGGCTGCCGCTGCTCTCCCTCATCGAGGCCGAGAAGGTCACCTCCAAGGCGGTGTGCGAGGCGGGCAAGAAGCCCGTGGCCACCGCGAACGCCCTCGGGACGGTCACCGTACTCGGCAAGAAGGTCACACTCTCGACGGGCGGCCCGACCAAGGTCGAGATCCCGGAGGTGGGCCTCGTCAGCCTGGAACTCTCCGGTACTGAGACCACCTCCACCACGGCCGCCGCGGCCGCGCTCCGCCTGAAGGTGACGGTCAACCCGCTGGACCTGAACGTGGCGCAGGTCGACGGCGAGGTCGTGCTCGCGGAGGCCCGCTGCACCTCCCCGGCCGGGTCGGTCCAGCCGCCCGCGTCGACGCAGCCCGACGTCAAGCCGCAGACCGGCACGTCCGGCACCGGCGCCGCGATCACCACCGATGCGGGCCTGGCCGAGACCGGAGGCGGTTCGCTGACCCCGTACGTGGCCGGCGGCGCGCTCGTCCTGCTCGGCATCGGAGCGGGGGCCCTGGTCGTGACCCGGCGCGGACGCGCCTCCTAGGCGGCCCGGTCGGCCGGATCCTGCCGGGGCGCGTCCGGTCCGCTAGCGGGTCGCGCGCTCCAAGCCCTGCCGGTCGGCGCCCCGCGCCAGCACGGCCGCGCTGACCTGCTTGTCCACGGCGGCGTACGCGGCCTGCTTCGCGGCGCCCGGTGCGGTGTCGGAGGCGGCGCACGAGGTGCATACGACGCGGAACGGCGGGCCCATGTCCGAGAACTGCGTCAGGTACTCGGCCTTGACCACCTCCCAGCGGCCCGCGTGCGCGGCCGCCGGGGCGAAGGTGAACCGGGGGATCGAGGACATGTTCCCGCGGGCCTTGTCCGCCTCGTAGAAACTGGCGACCTGGTCGCCCATGCCGAAGACCACCCACGTGCCGTTGATCTTCTCGTACGGCTGCGGCACGTGGTTGTGCGTGCCGAGGATCAGGTCGATGTCGGGCAGCCCGTCGGTGCCGCGCGAAGCGGTCAGCGCCTGCGCCAGGTCGAGTTGCTGCCGGTCGGGAGCCGTCTGCCACTCGGTGCCCCAGTGGACGCTGAGGACCACGACGTTCGCACCCGCCGCGCGGGCCGCCCGGGCGTCGGCGATGATCCGGTTCTGGTCGATCAGGTTGACGGCCCAGGGTTTGCCGGCCGGGAGCGGGATGCCGTTCGTCCCGTACGTGTAATCCAGCTGGGCGACCCTCGCGCCGCCCGCCGAGAGCAGGGCCGGGGCCTTGGCCTCGTCGGCGCTGCGTGCTGAGCCGACGTGCTTGATGCCGACGCGGTCGAGGTGGTCGAGGGTGCGGACGAGGCCGTCGTACCCGTCGTCCAGGGTGTGGTTCGAGCCGGTCGAGCAGCTGTCGTACCCGGCGTCCTTCAGGGCGTCGGCCAGCTGGTGCGGGGCCTTGAAGGCGGGATATCCGGTGTAGGGGCCGCCGGGCCGGCCGTACGGTATCTCGTGGTGGCATATCGCCAGGTCCGCTGCTGCCACCAGGGGCTTCACCCCCGCGAGTATCTTCCGGAAGTCGTGGCCGGCGCCGCTGCCCTGGGCGTCGTCCGCGGCGCGCTGGACGATCGACGGGTACGGGATGATGTCGCCGGTCGCGACCAGGGTGAACGGCTTGGCGTCGGCGGGGCCGGTCTTGCCCTGACCGGTCTTGCCCTGACCGGTCTTGCCCTGACCGGGCTCGGCCTGGAGCCGCTGCTCCGTCCCCGCGCGCGGGCCCTGGTCGAGCAGGCTCGGCAGGGCGAGGATCCCCCCGGCCACGACCGCCACCGCGGCCACGGCCGCCCCCGTTTTGGCTGTTGTCTTCATTTCCGGCCCCCCGAACCTACCCGGCTGCTGTGCCGATCATCGCCTACGCCGCCGGGGTCCGCCACGGGAGGGACCGCGTCCACATCCGCCTCGCCGCAGGTCAGCCGCCCGCAGCGGGCGGCGCCTGCCCGTCCCGGCGCCCCCGTCGGCTCCCCCTCCCGACTCCGCTCCCACGCCCTGCCCGCGCCCCGGGCAGCCGGGGCTCCGGTGCCGGATCCCCTGGGGTCCGGCACCGGGTGGGCCGGCGCCCCTCCGGGTCCGGTCCTCGCCCGTGGGTCAGTGGCCGGCCAGCGCCAGGGCGTGGTCCAGGGCCTGGAGGAGGCGGCCCGTCGTCGCCCGGTCCCGGACCGCCAGGCGGAGCCAGGAGTGGTCCAGGCCCGGGAAGGTGTCCCCGCGGCGGACGGCGAAGCCCAGGGCACGCAGCCGGGTGCGGATCTCCGCCGCCCCGGCCACCTGTATGAGCACGAACGGCCCCTCCGCCACACCCGTCATGCCGATCTCCTCGAACTCCGCGAGCCCCGCGAGCAGATGCGCCCGGTCCACCGCGATCTGCCGGGCCGCGGCCTCCGCCTCCGCGAGTGCCGCCGGGGACATGCAGGCCTCGGCCGCCACCAGCGCCGGCGTCGACACCGGCCACAGCGGCTGGGCCGCCGCCAGCTTCGCGATCACCTCCGGCTCCGCCAGCACGTAGCCGATCCGCAGCCCGGCCAGCCCCCACGTCTTGGTCAGGCTCCGCAGCACCACCAGTCCCGGCACGTCGGTCCGCCCGGCCAGGGCCTCCCGCTCACCGGGGACCGCGTCCATGAACGCCTCGTCCACCACCAGGATCCGGCCGGGCCGGGCGAGCGCGGCCAGGGTCGCCGCCGGGTGCAGGACGGACGTCGGGTTCGTCGGATTGCCGACCACCACCAGGTCCGCCTCCTGCGGCACCGCGGCCGGGTCCAAGCGGAATCCGTCCGCCGCCCGCAGCACCACCCGTTCCACCCGGTGCCCCGCGTCCCGCAGGGCCGCCTCGGGCTCCGTGAACTGCGGGTGCACCACCACCGGCCGCTGCGCGCCCAGCGCCCGGGCGATCAGCACGAAGGCCTCCGCCGCCCCGGCCGTCAAGAGCACCCGGTCGGCCGGAAGCCCGTGCCGCTCCGCCACCGCCGCACGCGCCGCCCGCCCGTCGGGGTATGCGGCGAGCACGTCGAGCGAAGCCGCGATCCGCTGCTTGAGCCAGTCCGGCGGGGTCTGCGCCCGTACGTTCACCGCGAGGTCCACCAGCGTCCCGCCGTCGCCGCGCACCTCCGCGTCCCCGTGGTGGCGCAGGTCGTGCCCCTGCGCCGTGGCCACGGCGCAGGTCGCGGCCACCGACCGGCGCTTGGGCACGAGGAGTTCCCCGCCGCCCGCCAGCGCCGCGGCCTCCGCCACCGAGGCGGTGCCGGCCGCGCCGCGCACGGTCTCGGAGGGGTGCGGCACCTCGACGGCCGCAAGGTCCTCCGCCGGGTAGCTGAGCAAGGGCACACCGAAACGTTTCGCCGCGCCCGCGATCCCCGCCTCGCCCGCCTTCGACTCCACCGTGGCCAGCGCCTTCACCGCCCCCGCGGCCAGCCCGGCCCCGCGCAGCGTCTCCTCGATCAGGGCGCAGACCTCCGCCACGGAGACGCCCGCGCGTCCGCCGACCCCGACCACCACCTGCGCCGCGTTCTCGCCCATCGGGATCACGCCCTCTCCGTCGTCGTCAATCGTTCGTGGCCCGCCGTCCGCGCGCAGACGTGCGCGAGCGGCGAGGAGTCGGTATTCAGGGGCACATGGCCGTGATCGTGGCGTTGGGCGCGTTCCTGATGACCCTGGCGGGCGGGTGGACGGCGCAGCGCGTCACCGACCGCCGCCACCTCGTGCTGGGCCTGGCCGGCGGGCTGATGCTCGGCGTCGTGGGCCTCGACCTGCTGCCGGAGGCGATGAGAGCGGCCGGGCAGCAGGTCTTCGGAGTACCGCTTGCCCTGCTGCTGTTCGTCGCCGGATTCCTGACCGCGCACGTCGTGGAACGGCTGCTGGCCGTACGCCAGGCCGCGCACGGCGCGGAGAACGGCATCGCGACCGGCGCCGGGGGCGGCGGCCGCGTCCCCGAGGTCGGGCTGACGGCCGCCGCCGCCATGGTCGGCCACAGCGTCGCCGACGGGGTCGCCCTGGGCGCGGCCTTCCAGGTCGGCGGTGGGATGGGCGTGGCCGTCGCCCTGGCGGTGATCACCCACGACTTCGCCGACGGGTTCAACACGTACACGCTCACCCGCCTGTACGGGAACGCCCGCCGCCGGGCCGTGATGATGCTCTTCGCCGACGCGGCGGCCCCGGTCGTGGGCGCGGCGTCCACCTTGCTGTTCACCCTTCCGGAGGAACCGCTCGGGGCGTACCTCGGCTTCTTCGGCGGGGTCCTGCTCTACCTGGCCGCCGCCGAGATCCTGCCCGAGGCGCACCACAAGCACCCCGCCCTGTCCACGCTGATGTGCACGGTGGGCGGGGTGGCCGGGATCTGGCTCGTGGTGGGCCTCGCGGACTGAGGGCTCGCGGACTGAGCTCACCGGTGCGCTGCCGCGGATTCCACGAAGCGGCGGGCGACCGAGGGCTCCGCCGCCCAGTGCGTGTGCAGGTAGCTGGCGTGCACCCCCTGCCGGACGAAGCCCTCCACGCGCCGTTCGGGGTGCGTGAACCCCCACGCGGGCGTCGCCCCGGCGCCCGGTTCGATCACCGTCCGGTGGAACTCGTGCCCGCGCAGCCGGGTCCCGGCCGCGGCAAGGGCGCTGTCCGACACCGCGACGGCCTCGCGGTAGCCCAGCGTCAACCGCTCCGACATCCGCGCGTCGGCGTCGAGGACCCCGCACATGGGCTTCCCGTCGAGCGAGCGGGCGAGGTAGAGCAGCCCCGCGCACTCGGCGGCCACGGGCCCGCCCGCCGCGGCGAAGTCGGCCACGGCCTTGCGCAGCGGCTCGTTGGCGGACAGTTCGGGCGCGTACACCTCCGGGAACCCGCCGCCGATCACCAGGCCGGCGGTGCGGGGCGGGAGCGTTTCGTCGCGCAGGGGGTCGAAGGTGACGACCTCCGCCCCGGCGGCGGTGAGCAGCTCCGCGTGCTCGGCGTAGGAGAAGGTGAACGCAGGCCCGCCCGCGACGGCGATGACGGGCCGTCCGTGCGGCGTGCCGCCGGCGTCCGGGGCGGAGCCCCGGTTGCGGGAAGCGTCGGGGTGGGGGAGGAGAGCCTGCTTCGGCGACCACGGCTCGCAGTGCAGCGGGGGCGCCGACCGGGCCAGGGCCAGCAGCCCGTCCAGGTCGCAGCCGGCCCGGACCTGCTCGGCGAGGGCCGCCACCGCGGCCAGCGCGTCGGCCCGCCGCTCCGCCACCGGCACCAGCCCCAGGTGCCGCGACGGCGCAGCCACCTGCGGAGCGCGCCGCAGCACACCGAGCACCGGGGTGCCCGCCTCCTCCAGCGCCTCCCGGAGCATCACCTCGTGCCGGTCGGAGCCGACCTTGTTCAGGATCACGCCCCCCAGCCGCACCTGCGGATCGAAGGACGCGAAGCCGTGCACCAGCGCCGCCACCGACCGAGACTGCGACGAGGCGTCGACCACCAGCACCACCGGCGCCCGCAGCAGCTTCGCCACCTGCGCCGTCGACGCCAGCTCACCCCGCCCCGCGGCCCCGTCGTAGAGCCCCATCACACCCTCGACCAGCGCGAGGTCGCAGCCGGCCGCCCCGTGCGCGAACAGCGGGGCGACCAGCTCCGGCCCGCACATGAAGGCGTCCAGATTGCGGCCCGGGCGCCCCGTGGCCAGCGCATGGTAGCCGGGGTCGATGTAGTCGGGCCCGGCCTTGTGCGGGGACACGGTGAGGCCGCGTTCCGAGAAGGCCGCCATCAGGCCCGTCGCGACCGTGGTCTTGCCGCTGCCCGAAGAGGGCGCGGCGATGACCAGGCGCGGGACGGCGAGGTGTTGCGGGTTCACCACTCGATGCCCTTCTGGCCCTTCTGGCCGGCGTCCATCGGGTGCTTGACCTTGGTCATCTCGGTGACCAGGTCCGCGAACTCCACCAGCTTCTCCGGGGCGTTGCGCCCCGTGATCACCACGTGCTGGCTGCCGGGACGGTTCCGGAGCACCTCGATGACCTCGTCGACGTCGATCCAGCCCCAGTGCATCGGGTACGCGAACTCGTCCAGCACGTACAGCCGGTGCGTCTCCGCGGCCAGGTCGCGCTTGACCTGCTCCCAGCCCTCCTTCGCCGCCTGCTCGTTGTCGAGCTGCGCGTCGCGCTGGACCCAGGACCAGCCCTCGCCCATCTTGTGCCAGACGACCGTGCCGCCCTCGCCGGAGGCGCCGAGCACCTTCAGCGCGTTCTCCTCGCCGACCTTCCACTTCGCCGACTTGACGAACTGGAACACCCCGATCGGCCAACCCTGGTTCCAGGCGCGCAGCGCCAGGCCGAACGCGGCCGTCGACTTGCCCTTGCCCGGGCCGGTGTGGACGAAGACGAGCGGGCGGTTGCGGCGCTGACGCGTCGTGAGACCGTCGTCCGGAACGACGGTCGGCTGTCCCTGCGGCATTACGCGGCCCTCCTGGGGGTCTCTGATGCGGTACGTACGTTCTTCACGAGCCCGGCCAGCGAGTCGGCCCGCAGCCCGTCGAGGGTGACGGCGGGCCCGCCGAGGTCGGCGGCGAGTGCCGCGGCCAGCCCCAGCCGGACCGGCCCCGACTCGCAGTCCACGACCACCGAGGCGATGCCCTCGGCCGCCAGCAGCCGGGCGCTGCGCTCCGAGAGCGCGCGCGGCGTGTCACCGGCCCGGCCGCCGAGGGCGCCGGCCGAGGTGGCCCGCCCGTCGGTGACGACCACGAGCAGCGGCCGGCGGCTCGGATCCCGCAACCGTTCGATCCGCAGCACCTCGTGGGCTTTGAGCAGCCCCGCGGCGAGCGGAGTGCGGCCACCGGTCGGAAGCAGCTCCAGCCGGGCCGCCGCGGCGTCCACGGAGGAGGTGGGCGGCAGGGCCAGCTCGGCGGAGGCTCCGCGGAAGGTGACCAGGCCGACCTTGTCCCGCCGCTGGTAGGCGTCCAGCAGCAGGGAGAGCACCGCGCCCTTGACCGCGCTCATCCGCTGTCGGGCCGCCATCGAGCCGGAGGCGTCGACGACGAACAGGACGAGGTTGCCCTCGCGGCCCTCCCGGGTGGCCTGGCGCAGGTCGTCCTTGCGGACGACGAGCCCGCGACCGCTGCGCCCGCGCGCCTTCTGGTGCGGGGCGGCGGCCTGGACGGTCGCGGCCAGGTGCAGCTTCGTCAGCTGGCCGCGGGGGCGGTGGGCGCCGGTGGTACGGCCGTGCGCGGTGCGGGCGCGCGAACGCCGTCCGGCCGCGCCCTCGCCGAGGCCCGGCACGCTGAGCATCTTGGTCCGGAACGGCTCGGCGGCCCGTACAGGGGCCTGCGCGGGCGCATCCGCGCCGGCATCCGCGCCCCCGGGGTTCTCGGCCCCGGCGGATTCCGGGACGTCCGCGGGGGAGGCGGCGTCGGCCTCGGGCTCCGCGGGGGGCGGTGCGGCCGACTCGTCGGGGCCGCCGCCCTGCGGGGGGACCCCGCCGCCGTCGGGGCCGCCACCGTTGTCGTCCGGACCGTCCGGACCGTCCGGCTCCGGCTCCGGCTCCGGGTCGGGCTCCGGTTCCTCGTCGGGGAACTGGTCCAGGATCTCGTCGAGCCTGTCCTCGTCCAGCCCCGGCGCGTCGAAGGGATTGCGCCGCCGCCGGTGGGGGAGCGCCAGCAGGGCCGCCTGCCGGACGTCCTCCTTGCGTACCTCGCCGCGCCCGGCCCAGGCGGCCAGCGCCGTCGCCGTCCGCGCCATCACGATGTCGGCGCGCATGCCGTCGACCTCGAAGCCGGCGCAGGTCGCCGCGATCTGCAGGAGCGCGGTGTCGCCGAGGCGGACCTGGGGCAGCAGGGCGCGGGCGGCCACCACCCGGGCCCGGACGTCCTGCTCGTCACCGGCCCAGCGGGCCGCGAAGGCGGCCGGGTCGTCCTCGTACGCGAGCCGGCGCCGCACCACCTCGACGCGCTGGGCGGGCTCGCGGGAGGCCGCGACCTCGACGGTGAGCCCGAACCGGTCGAGCAGCTGCGGGCGGAGCTCGCCCTCCTCGGGGTTCATCGTGCCGACGAGCAGGAAACGGGCGGCGTGGCGTACGGAGACTCCCTCGCGCTCCACGTAGGAGGCGCCCATCGCGGCGGCGTCGAGGAGCAGGTCGATGAGGTGGTCGTGGAGGAGGTTGACCTCGTCGACGTAGAGGATGCCGCGGTGTGCGTCGGCCAGCAGACCGGGCTCGAAGGCCTTCACACCCTCGGACAGGGCGCGTTCGATGTCGAGCGCGCCGACGAGCCGGTCCTCGGAGGCGCCGACGGGCAGCTCCACCATCCGGGCGGGGCGCGCGGTCCCGGCGCCCGCCTCGTGCGGGCCGTCCGGGCAGGCCGGATCCGGCGCGGCGGGCGCGCAGCTGAAACGGCATCCGGGTACGACGTCCACCTGCGGCAGCAGCGCGGACAGCGCGCGCACGGCGGTGGACTTGGCGGTCCCCTTCTCGCCGCGTACGAGCACGCCGCCGACCGCCGGGCTCACGGCGTTGAGGAGCAACGCCAGCCGAAGGTCGTCCTGGCCGACCACGGCGGAGAAGGGGAAGAGCGTGCCGCTCATGAACCGATCACTCCTTCGAGTGGCTTGTGTCGACGCACCCGCCGACCCGCTCCGTCCGTGCAAGGGTTGCCGTGTGCTCCCCGCTCATGCGGGGGTGATCCCGGGTAGGGCGTGCTCACGCGTTGCTCACTCCTGTGCTCCCTGCCCACGCGGGGGCGATCTCGCCTGCTCGGCCGTTCCATCGGGCTGCTGCTTTGCTCCCCGTGCTCACGGGGACCGTGTCCGGGCAGAGCCCGGCTTCGGAGAAGGGCGGGGTGGGGGCAGCCGCCCCGCAGGGCTGCGCCCCTCACGGCGCGCCCGGCGGGAGGAACGGCAGGCCGGACGGGGCTCCGGTCTCGATCAGCTTCAGCAGTGCGTCCGTGTCCGCGTGTTCCTCGATCAGGTCGCCGAGCAGGTCCAGCTGTTCCTCACGCAGCGCGGCGAACGAGGTGTCCGGCGCCGGCACGAACCGGCGCCCCGCAGCCGCCGCCACCTCCCGCAGGAACGCCCTGCGGAAGCCGTCCGACTCCAGTGAGCCGTGCCAGTGCGTGCCCCACACCGACCCCACCCGGCACCCGTCCAGGAACGGCTCCCCGCCCAGGACCTCGGCCACGCCGTGGTGGATCTCGTACCCGGCGACCTCCTCGCCCAGCGCCGAACCCACCGGCCGCGCCAGGGTCTTCTCCCGTGCGAAGCGGACGCGTACCGGGAGCAGGCCGAGGCCGTCCACCGACCCCGCCCGCGACTCGACCTCGTCCTCGATGTGCTCGCCCAGCACCTGGAAGCCGCCGCAGATCCCCAGCACCGGCCGTCCCTGCGCGGCCCGCCGTGCCAGGGCGTCGGCCAGCCCGCGCTCGCGCAGCCACTCCAGGGCCTTCACCGTGCCGCGCGTACCGGGGACGACGACCAGGTCGGCGTCCACCAGTTCCTCGGCCCGGTCCACGAACCGCACCACCACGCCCGGCTCCGCGGCCAGCGCGTCGACGTCCGTGAAGTTCGACATCAGCGGCACCGCGCACACCGCGACCCGCAGCACGTCCTCGCCGACCGGCGCGGCCACCACCGACTCCCGGACCGCCCCGCGCAGCGAGACGCGCAGTCCGTCCTCCTCGTCGATGCCCAGCCCGTGCCGGTACGGCAGCACGCCGTAGGTCGCGCGGCCCGTGAGCCCCCGCAGCATCTCCATGCCGGGCTCCAGCAGCGAGACGTCGCCGCGGAACTTGTTCACCAGGTAGCCGGCGATCAGCGACTGGTCCTCGGGCGACAGGAGCGCCGTCGTACCGAAGAACGACGCGAAGACCCCGCCCCGGTCGATGTCGCCGACCACGACCACCGGGAAGCGCGCGGCCCGCGCGATGCCCATGTTCACGATGTCGGTCCGGCGCAGGTTGATCTCGGCCGGACTGCCCGCCCCCTCGCAGATCACGGCGTCATACGTGCCCCGCAGCTGCTCCAGGCAGTCCGTGACGACGCCGAGCAACTGCTCCTGGCGCCCGCCGTGGTAGCCGCGGGCGCTCATCTCGCCCACCGGCTTGCCCAGCAGCACCACCTGGCTGCTGCGGTCGCTGCCGGGCTTGAGCAGCACCGGGTTCATCAGCGCGGTCGGCTCCACGCGGGCCGCCTGCGCCTGCATCGCCTGGGCGCGTCCGATCTCGGCGCCCTCGCGCGTCACGAACGAGTTCAGCGACATGTTCTGCGCCTTGAACGGGGCGACCTTCACGCCCTGGCGTACCAGCCAGCGGCAGATGCCCGCCGTGACCACGCTCTTGCCCGCGTCCGAGGTCGTACCGGCGACGAGGAGTCCCCCGCCCGCCTTCGTGCCGCTCATGCCCGGCCCCTCCCAGTCCGACGTGACACCGCACACCGCAGTGCCACACATGCCCCCAGCGCGATCCAGGTCACCTGCCGGGACAGCCGTACGGCCCGCTCGATGTCCGCGACCGCCACCGGCCGTCCCGTCCCGCCGTTGAGTACGGCCCGGTGCTCGACCCGTCCCCCGTACGCGAGCGTGCCGCCGAGGCGTACGCCGAGCGCCCCGGCGAACGAGGCCTCCACGGGCCCGGCGTTCGGGCTCGGGTGCTTGGCGGCGTCGGCGCGCCAGGCCCGTACGGCTCCCCGCCGGTCGGGTCCGGCCACCACGGCGGCGAGTGCGGTGAGCCGGGCGCCCGGCCAGCCCGCGAGGTCGTCGAGCCGGGCCGAGGCCCAGCCGTAGCGCAGGTAGCGGGGGGACTTGTGGCCCACCATCGCGTCCAGGGTGTTCACGGCACGGAACGCCAGCAGCCCGGGGACGCCCGCGACGGCCCCCCACACCAGGGCGCCGAGCACCGCGTCGGAGGTGTTCTCGGCGACGGATTCCACGACGGCACGGGCCATCTGCTGCTCGTCCAGGGCCTGCGGATCCCGCCCGCACAGGTGCGGCAGCCGCTCGCGGGCCACCTCGGCGTCCCCGGCGGTGAGCGCACCGCCGATGGCCCGGGCCTCCCGGCCCAGCGAGGTACCGCCCACGACGGCCCAGGTCGCCGCGGCGGTCAGGGCGATACGGGCGGCCGCGGGCCCGGAGCGCACGGCGCGGGCGCCCAGTGCCCCGACGGCGGCCGCGCCCCCGGCGCACACGAGGGTGTGGAGCAGGCCCCGGGCCCGGTCGTCGCGCCACAGGGCGCGTTCGACGGCGGCGGCGGCTCGTCCGAAGGCGGCCACGGGGTGCCCGCGGCGCGGATCACCGAGGATCCGGTCGCCGATCAGGCCCGCCGTGACGCCGTACGCGAAGACGCGATCGGCACGCATGGTGGCAGGTAGGTCCTCACTCAGGGTCCGCGCCCTGGTTCGACGTGTCCGGCGGCGAGAGTTCCTGGCTCCCGGGAGGCCGCACGCACCGCGTGCGCTCCCCGGTGACAGTGGCGGGACCGCGCCGGATTCGCACCGGACTTCCTCTCCATGCCGCCGTATTGGCCCGCGCAGTCCACCACGCACCGCGAACGCCCGTCAACTCGCCGTTGACCTGCGGTGACATATGGCACGAGGCTCCCCCCGGGTGAACCGGGGGGAGCCTCGTGCCGGTGCGGGTGAAAGTCGCGCCTAGGAGACGATCAGGTAGATCCCGTACGCCACGGCCGCCGCGACGAGCGCGAAGCAGGCGTACGCACCGCTGCGGGCCAGGGTGGCGGTGCCGCCCTGCTCGGTGGCGGTCTCGTGCTTGGACAGGCCCACCAGGCCCAGGGTGAACAGGGCCACGAGGGCGACGGTGGCCGAGAGGCTGACCCCGAAGACGGAGCCGAGTGCTGCCCAGTCGATCTTCATACCGCTGATTCCTCTGTCGTTCTCGGGGTCAGACCGCGGCGGCCGGAGCCGCGGGGGTCGTCTGGGCGGCCGCCGGGATGGTGGCCTTGAGGTCCTCGTCGGTCACAGCGGCAGCCGTGGCGGCGGCCGTGGTCGGCGGGACGGTGACCGCGGCCATGGCCGTGGTGACGACACCCGGCTCCTCGGCGGCGGCCGTCTGCACGTCGTTGACGTTGTGGTGGTCGACGACCTGGCGGCGCGAGATCAGCCAGATGGCGGCGCAGGCGCCGATCAGGAAGACGGCGACGGCGGCGACGCCGATGTCACCGGTGCGCATGACGAACTCGGCACCGGAGGCGACCACGGCCGCGGCGGGCAGGGTCAGGCCCCAGGCGATGAACATGCGGGTGGCGGTGGACCAGCGGACCACACCGCCCTTGCGGCCCAGGCCCGCACCCATGACGGCGCCGGAGCACGCGTGGGTGGTGGAGAGGGAGAAGCCGAGGTTCGAGGAGGCCAGGATGACGCTCGCGGCCGAGGTCTGGGCGGCGAAGCCCTGCTGCGGCTGGAGGTCGGTCAGGCCGCTGCCCATGGTGCGGATGATGCGCCAGCCGCCCAGGTAGGTGCCCAGGGCGATGGCCATGCCGGCCGAGACGATGACCCAGACCGGCGGGTTCGCGCCGGACTCCAGGGCGCCGCCGGCCACCAGGGCCAGCGTGATGATGCCCATCGTCTTCTGTGCGTCGTTGGTGCCGTGCGCGAGGGAGACGAGGCCGGCCGAGGCGATCTGCCCGGCGCGGTAGCCCTTGGTGGCGGTCTTGCCGCCGACCTTGTTGCCGAGCTTGTACGTGACCTTGGCGGCCAGCATCGCGGCCACGCCGGCCACGATCGGCGCGGCGACGGCGGGGATGAGCACCTTGGTGACCACGACGCTGCCGTTGACCGCGCCGAGTCCGGCGGAGGCGACCGCGGCACCGATCAGGCCGCCCATCAGGGCGTGGGAGGAGCTGGAGGGGAGTCCGACCAGCCAGGTGACGAGGTTCCAGAGGATCGCGCCGACCAGGGCGGCGAAGATCACTTCAGGCTGGATGCCCTCCTCGTTGACCAGGCCCTTGGAGATCGTCTTGGCGACCTCCACGGACATGAACGCGCCGACGAGGTTGAGCACGGCGGACATGGCCACCGCCGTCTTGGGCTTGAGGGCGCCGGTCGAGATGGTGGTGGCCATCGCGTTGGCTGTGTCGTGGAAACCGTTCGTGAAGTCGAACACGAGAGCGGTGATGATCACGATCCCGAGGAGAAGCGTTATGTGCTCCATTTACCCAGGCTTCTGTTTGGCGTCAGTGGCTCGGCGACCGTAGGCAATCTGAGTGAACGGAAGATGAACTGACACGGTCGGAGTGGTGTACCGGCCCGGCCGTGGACGGCCGGGTTTGTCCCGTTTACGTCGTGGATATCTCGATTAATGCACGTCAAAGCAGGGTGAACGGACCCCTCCGGAGGGCGTCACCGGCCTGCGAAACCCTCCCCGGAGGGTCCCGGAAGAGATCTAGATCACTCCGGCGGAAGGGCGGCCGCGGGTGTCGCCGGACCGCATCCGTAGCCTCTCCGGGCCGCTTCCGGAACCGTTCGCTCCAGTGGCCCGCCCGCGCTCGCGCACCGACACTGGAGCGGTGCGTACCGCCACAGCGACGGCCGGGGCCGTCACCACCGCGTTCCTGGGTGCCGCCGCCGTGATCGCCGCCGGCCGGTACGCCGCCGACGCCGCCCTGCGGCCCAGGCCCGGCCACCCGCTGCCCGGCGGACCGCGGCTCAGCGTCCACTCCACCGCCGCCGGCCGCGTCACCCTGACCCGCTCCCTGGCCTCCCTGCGCCCCGGTACGTACGGGCTGGACGCCCCTGGGGTGCACGCCGTCGTCGGGCCCGTCCTCGACGGGGTCCCGCACGAGCCCGACACCGTCGTGCGCCGGCTCCTCGCCGTCACCCACGGCGCCCTCGACCCCGGCACCCGGGTCTCCCTCACCCCGCAGGTCCACGTCGGCAACCCGCGCACCGCCCTCGGGCTCGACCACGCCGACGTGGACGTCCCCGGCGAGCTCGGCGCCCTGCCCGCCTGGTTCCTCCCCGGCGCCCGCGACACCTGGGTGATCACCGTGCACGGGCTCGGCACCACCCGCGAGCACCCGATGGCGGTCATGCCCTTCCTGCACCGCCACCGGCTGCCCGTGCTCGACCTCGCCTACCGCGGGGACCTCGGCGCCCCCGCCCCGCCGGACGGCCTCGGCCACCTCGGGGAATCGGAGTGGCGCGACCTGGACGCCGCCATCCGCTACGCCCTGCGCTACGGCGCCCGGCGCGTCGTCCTGCACGGCTGGTCCACCGGCGCGGCCATGGCCCTGCACGCCGCCGAGCGCTCGGCGCTGGCCGACCGGATCTCCGGCCTGGTGCTGGATTCGCCCGTCCTCGACTGGCACACCACCCTGCGCGCCCTCGCCGCCGCGCGCCGCACCCCGGCGGCGCTGCTGCCGTTCGCGGTGCGGGCCGCCGAGGGGCGCGCCGGGCTGCGCGCCGACCGCACCGGCCCCGGGGCGGACCCCCGCGCGCTGCGCGTCCCCGTGCTGGTCTTCCACGGCCCGGACGACACGCTCGCGCCCTGGGGGCCCTCCCGCCGGCTGGCCGCCGCACGCCCCGACCTCGTCACCCTGAAGACCGTCCGCGGGGCCCCGCACGCCGCGATGTGGAACGCGGATCCGGTGCAGTACGAGGAAGCTCTGCGGCGCTTCCTCACCCCTCTTATGTGAAGGCCGTGTGCCGGGCGGGGCGGGGAGGGTGCCTTGCCCCGTTCTGTCCCACCGGGGGCCAGTGGAAGCGACCGGTTCCGTTTGGGCTTTCGGCCGGTGACGGGCGAGACTGCTTCCGTGACGTCCCGAAAGCCTGATGAGCAGTTGGCTCGCGACTCCAAACTCCGACTCGTCTCCCCGCGGTCCGTCGCCACGGCCCGCAAGGCGGTGACCGACCGACGCACCCGGCCCGCCTCCCGGCCCCCGGCGGGCACCCCCGCCACGGCCGAACTGGCCAACCGGGCACGGGCCTCGCTCGCCGACGCCGTGCGGCTCGCACGCTGGGCCGAGCTCCGTCTCGGCGGCGACGGGGGCCGGCCCGCCCCGGCGGCAGCGCTGCCCGCCGCCGACGTCGAACGCGCCGCCGCGGAGCTGCGCCTGACGCACGGCCAGATCCAGGTCGGCTGGGACCGCGCCCGGCTCGCCGGCCTCGTCGAGGTGCACGGCGGCCACGCCCGGCCCGGCTGGCGGCTGCGCGCCTGGGACCGCGACGACAGCGCCGTACTGCGCGGCTGGGTCGCCCTGTTCGACGCCTGGTCGCTGGTCCACCCGGCCCCCGCCGACATCGCGCCCGCGGCCGTCGCCGAGGTGGTCGAGGCGATGCCGCAACTGCTGTCCCTGCTCCAGCTGTCCGCCGGGCCCGTGACCGTCCCCGACTTGCTCGACCTGCTCGGCCAGCGCGTGACCGAACTGCGCGACGAGCGGTGCGAGGTGCCCTACGACGCCCCCGCGCGCGACACCTCGCAGGCCGAGCCGTTCGGGGGGCCCGCGGCCCCCTTCCCGCTCGCCCGGCTGCTGCGCTGGGCGCTCGGCGGGCTCGCCGCCGTGGACGCCGTCACCCTCGGTCCCGCGCAGGCCGCCCTCACCCCGCTGGGGAGTTGGGCGGTCTGGGTCAAGCTGGAGCAGATCTGCGTGGCGGCCCAGAGCCCCGCCGGGAACATCGAGCAGTCCGCCGCCGCCATGCTCCACGGCTGCGCCCGGCTCACCCCGGGCCCGGCCCGCGCCGAGTACCGGGCCTGGCTCGCCGCCCGGCCCGTCGGACACGCCGTCAGCGAGCTGCTGCAGGCGGCCCGCGGTGAGGACGCGCTGCTGCGCGGCCTCGCCTTCGAGGCGCTGCGCGTGGTCGGCGCCCCCGCCGAGCCGGACGTACGGGCCGCCGTACGCGAGCCCGCACTGCGGCCCTACGCCCTGCTCTGGCTCGCCGAGCACGACGGGGTGGACCCCGACGAGGCCCAGGAGGTGCTCACCCCGGAGGAGTCCACCTGGCTCTGGGTGGACACCGCCGCCGCCATCGCGGACCACGGCGAGGCGGACCTGCTGGCGCGCCACCTCGACTCGGCCGTCCGCACCACCGTTCCCCGCCTGCTGGACGAGGTCCGGGCGGTCGGCCACCCGCGCACCGTGCAGGTCCTGGTCGCGCTGGCCGCCGCCCACCCCGATCCGGCCCTGGCCAAGGCGGTCCGCCGGGCGGCCTTCCAGGTGCACACCGGCGGTGCGTAGCTCCCGCCGGGGCGGGTCAGACCTGCGGCGCGTAGGTGCCGAAGCTCCAGATGTTGCCCTCGGCGTCGCGGGCCATGTAGTCCCGCGACCCGTAGTCCTGGTCGGTCGGCTCCATGAGGATCTCCACCCCGTGCTCGGCGGCCCGGCGGTGGTGCGCGTCCACGTCGTCGACCACCACGTAGACCCCGGCCGGCCCGGCGCTCTCCATGGCCTTGTCGAACATGCCGCCGCGGCCCTTGCTGCCGAGCATGACGGCGCCGTTCCCGTACGAGAGCTCGGCGTGCATCACGGCGCCGCCCTCTCCCTCGTAGACGGCGACCTGGGTGAATCCGAACGCCTCCGTCAGCTGCTGGATCGCGGACTTGGCGTCGCGGTAGAGCAGTGTCGGAAAGATGGACGGAACGCCTGCCATGACGGTCACTCCCTCTCGTGCTCGCGAATGTGATCCAGGCCACAGCATGGCAGGCGCCGCCGAGGACCCGAGGGAGGGTCGTCAGCGGAAGGTGTTGCACTGGGCCATGTCGCCCGTGCGGTACCCCTGGTAGAACCACTGCTGGCGCTGCGCGGCCGATCCGTGCGTCCAGGACTCCGGGT
The DNA here is from genome assembly GCF_040647115.1 of Streptomyces sp. NPDC044571. Classification (NCBI taxonomy): domain Bacteria; kingdom Bacillati; phylum Actinomycetota; class Actinomycetes; order Kitasatosporales; family Streptomycetaceae; genus Streptomyces; species Streptomyces sp. NPDC044571. Next base: position 53,708 of record NZ_JBEZBN010000020.1, on the reverse strand, counting down.
TCACCCGGCCCTGGAACTTCTCCTGGATCCGGTCGTCGCCCACCGCGGCGGCCGCGTCCAGGCCGTCCCGGATGTCCTGGTCGGTGAGCGTGGTGATCAGCGGCCTGCCCGTGGACTCGTCCGGGGTCCGCGTCGCGTTGTGCGCCCACACCCCGGCATGGCAGTCGGCCTGGAGCTCGACCTTGACCGCGTTGCTGTTCGCCCCCTGCTGCCCGTCCTGGGCCCTGCGCAGGGTGCCGGTCAGGTTCTGGACGTGGTGCCCGTACTCGTGCGCGACGACGTACGCCTGGGCGAAGGGGCCGCCGTTCGCGCCGAACTGCGTCCGCAGCTGCTCGAAGAACCCCAGGTCCAGGTAGACCTTCCGGTCGGAGGGGCAGTAGAAGGGGCCGACCGCCGAGGTGGCCGCGCCGCAGGCGGTGTTCACCCGGCCGGTGAAGAAGACCGTGGAGGCCGGCGTGTACGTCCCGCCGCGGCGGGCGAACTCCTGGCGCCAGAAGTCCTGCGTGCTGTTGACGACCGCCACCAGCCGGCAGTCCTCCCGCGCGTTCGCGTCCCGCCCCTTCCGGCAGGACTGCTGCACCTCGCTGAGGCCCGAGGAGGTGGCCTGCGGTTCCGGGTTCCCGGAGGACAGCCCCAGCTGGTCCGGGCTCACGCCGAAGATGATGCCGAGGATCAGCGCGATCAGCCCCGCGATGCCGCCGCCGATCGTCGCCCGCCCGCCGGGGATGCGGCTGCCGCGCTGGTCGCTGACCTCGGACGTGTCCAGATTGGCGTCGTCGTCGAACTGCATCCCGCACCGCCCTCGCTTGCGCATGCTCTGCACGTGGCCCGCTCACGGCCGCCTCTGCGGCGAGTATCGCCCCCTCTGGGCCGATATGCGCCCCGGCCCGCGGGCCGGACCGTGCGGGCGGACGCGGGCGCGTCCACCCCCGGTCCGCGTGCCCGGAAAGTAGTTGCGCACCCCCGGTAGAATGAATCGCATGGCAAATCTCCTCGCGGATTAGCGGCGTCGAAGCTCGCGCCCTGCCCCCCTTCCGCCGTCCCCACCGCCCTGGAGTATTTCCGTGATCACCGCCACCGGCATCGAGCTGCGCGCCGGCGCCCGCGTCCTCATCGAGTCCGCCTCCTTCCGCGTCGCCAAGGGCGACCGCATCGGCCTGGTCGGCCGCAACGGAGCGGGCAAGACCACCCTCACCAAGTGCCTCGCGGGCGAGGGACAGCCCGCCGCCGGCACCATCACCCGTTCGGGCGAGGTCGGCTACCTGCCGCAGGACCCCCGTACCGGCGACCTCGACGTGCTCGCCCGCGACCGGATCCTCTCCGCCCGCGGCCTGGACGTCCTGCTGCGCAAGATGCGGATGAACGAGGAGCGCATCGCCACCGGCTCCGGCGCCACGCGCGACAAGGCCCTGCGCCAGTACGAGCGCCAGGAGACCGAGTTCCTGACCAAGGGCGGCTACGCCGCCGAGTCGGAGGCCGCCACCATCTCGGCGGCCCTCGGCCTGCCCGACCGGGTGCTCGGCCAGCCGCTGCACACGCTCTCCGGCGGTCAGCGCCGCCGTGTCGAGCTCGCCCGGATCCTCTTCTCGGACGCCGACACCCTGCTCCTCGACGAGCCCACCAACCACCTCGACGCCGACTCGATCGTGTGGCTGCGGGACTACCTGAAGAACTACCGCGGCGGCTTCATCGTGATCTCCCACGACGTCGACCTGGTGGAGACCGTCGTGAACAAGGTCTTCTACCTGGACGCCAACCGGTCCCAGATCGACGTCTACAACATGGGCTGGAAGCTCTACCAGCAGCAGCGCGAAGCCGACGAGAAGCGCCGCAAGCGCGAGCGCCAGAACGCCGAGAAGAAGGCCGCGGCCCTGAACGCCCAGGCCGACAAGATGCGTGCCAAGGCGACCAAGACCGTCGCCGCGCAGAACATGGCCAAGCGCGCCGACCGCCTGCTGTCGGGCCTGGAGGCCGTCCGCGTCTCCGACAAGGTCGCCAAGCTGCGCTTCCCCGACCCGGCGCCCTGCGGCAAGACCCCGCTGACCGCCGAGGGCCTCTCGAAGTCGTACGGCTCCCTGGAGATCTTCACCGACGTCGACCTGGCCATCGACAAGGGCTCCCGCGTGGTCATCCTCGGCCTCAACGGCGCCGGCAAGACCACCCTGCTGCGCCTGCTGTCCGGCACCGAGAAGCCCGACACCGGCACTGTGATCCCCGGCCACGGCCTCAAGCTCGGCTACTACGCCCAGGAGCACGAGACCCTCGACCCCGAGCGCAGCGTCCTGGAGAACATGCGCTCCTCCGCCCCGGACCTCGACCTGGTCAGCGTGCGCAAGACGCTCGGCTCGTTCCTGTTCTCCGGCGACGACGTCGACAAGCCGGCCGGGGTCCTCTCCGGTGGCGAGAAGACCCGCCTGGCCCTGGCCACGCTGGTCGTCTCCTCCGCGAACGTGCTGCTCCTGGACGAGCCCACCAACAACCTCGACCCGGCCAGCCGCGAGGAGATCCTGGGCGCGCTGCGCACCTACAAGGGCGCCGTCATCCTCGTCACGCACGACGAGGGCGCGGTCGAGGCGCTGGAGCCGGAGCGGATCATCCTGCTCCCGGACGGCGTCGAGGACCTGTGGGGCCCGGACTACCGGGACCTCGTCGCTCTCGCCTGAGGTCCCCGCGCGCGCCGATCGGGTTGATCCAGTTCCTTATGGATCATTCGGCTCAGGCGTGATCCATCATCTGAGTGAGACGGTCTCGTACCGCTGCGCGCTGTACGACGGCCCCGGCCGCGCCTGCCCGGGCGCGCCACCGGGGCCGTCGCTTTCCCCCGCCGCCCGCCCTGACCTGGTGGTTTCCCGTGGGCGTGAGGAAGTGTGACGGACGTCATGCAGCGGAAGAAAAGATTCCGTTCTGCTCGGGTGTCCACTCCTCGGGAAATGCCGTCGTACCGACCTTGCTGAATGGGTGGCCAGGAAGCCGGGGAGGGGTGATCATGAGAAGTCCAGAGCGCACTTCCCATGAGGAGGCACGGGTGGCCGAGACTCTGAAGAAGGGCAGCCGGGTAACCGGCGCCGCGCGCGACAAGCTCGCGGCAGACCTGAAGAAGAAGTACGACTCCGGTGCGAGTATCCGGGCGCTGGCCGAGGAAACGGGCCGGTCCTACGGATTCGTCCACCGGATGCTCAGCGAGTCCGGAGTCGTGCTGCGTGGTCGCGGTGGTGCGACGCGCGGCAAGAAGGCGGCTACGGCCTGACCCGCCTCCCGGCCGCGAGGCCAGGGTGCGGGGAGCGCGACTTTAGCCTGCCCACACCGCGGTTCCTTCGGTGACCCCCGGTCGGCCATCCGGCCGACCGGGTGGTTACTGTGCAGTCACTTGGGCCGAGATCGCGGCCCGACTGCACACCGGAGGCACCAGATGGCTCTGCTCGACAAGGACGGCGTACGGCTCACCGTCGACGACACGGTCGCGACGGTGACACTGACCAATCCGGCCAAGCGAAACGCTCAGTCCCCCGCGCTCTGGCGGGCGTTGACGGAGGCCGGAAGGTCGCTGCCGGGCACCGTCCGGGTCGTGGTGCTGCGTGGTGAGGGCAAGTCCTTCTCCGCCGGGCTCGACCGGCAGGCGTTCACCCCCGAGGGCTTCGAGGGTGAGCCGTCCTTCCTCGATCTGGCGCGCGGTCCGGAGGAACTGCTCGACTCCACCATCGCCGAGTACCAGGAGGCGTTCACCTGGTGGCGGCGGCCCGACATCGTGTCCATCGCCGCCGTGCAGGGCCATGCGATCGGTGCCGGCTTCCAGCTCGCGCTGGCGTGCGACCTCCGCGTGGTGGCGGACGACGTGCAGTTCGCCATGCGCGAGACCAGCCTCGGCCTCGTGCCCGACTTGGCGGGCACGCAGCCGCTGACCTCCCTCGTCGGCTACGCCCGCGCGCTGGAGATCTGTGCCACCGGCCGCTTCGTGCACGCCGAGGAGGCCGAGCGGGTCGGACTGGCCAACCTGGTGGTCCCGGCCGGTGAACTCGACGCCGCCGTCCAGGACCTCACCACCGCCCTGCTCGCCCCGGCGCGCGATGCGGTGATCGAGACGAAGGCCCTGCTCCGGGACGCGCTGTCCCGCCCCTACGGCGACCAGCGCGCCGCCGAGCGTGCCGCCCAGGCCCGCCGCCTGCGCGATCTCGCGGGCCTGTCCGACTGACCCTTCCCCTGCCGACCGCCGACCGGGCGTCGCCCTCCCCCTCACCACCACGGGACGGCGGCGCCTTCGGTGTCGTCCCGGGCGCGGCCGGGCCCCCGCGCTTACCGTGGTCGGAGTGAGTCCATCCGCGCGAAGGGACACGCGATGACCGAATCCGCATCCGGGGGCGCCGCACGCGACGCGGGCGACCGCGGCCGCACCACCATCGCCGACGGCGTCGTCGAGAAGATCGCCGGACTCGCCGCCCGCGAGGTGGTCGGCGTCCACGCCATGGGCAGCGGCAGCGGACTGTCCCGTACCTTCGGCGCCGTCCGCGACCGCGTCCCCGGCGGGGCCAAGTCGTACGTCAGTCGGGGCGTGAAGGCAGAGGTTGGCGAGGTGCAGACGGCCCTCGACCTGGAGATCGTCGTCGACTACGGCGTCGCGATCCGCGACGTGGCCCGGGCCGTCCGGCTCAACGTCATCGCGGCGGTCGAGCGGATGACCGGCCTGGAGGTCGTCGAGGTCAACATCGCGGTCAGCGACGTCAAGCTTCCCGACGAGCCCGACGAGGAGCCGGAGACCCGGCTCCAGTAGAGGAGGGCTCCATGAGGATGGCGGTCACCGGCATGTTCGCCGGCATGGCCCTGGCCTTCGCCGGGTACTTCGGCGGTTTCGGGGCCTTCCTGCTGGTGGCGGCGCTCGGCGCCATCGGCTTCGTCGTCGGCCGGTTCCTGGACGGGGACCTGGAACCCGGCGACTTCTTCCGCCCCCGCGACCGTGGCAGGTGAGGCCGCGATGAGCAGCACGCCGCGGGCGACTCCGCCCCGGGTGCCACCCGCCGACCGCGGAGCCACCCGTATCGCCGACCGGGTCGTCGCCAAGATCGCGGCCCAGGCGGCGCGCGAGGCGCTGGCCGGGCGGCCTTCCGGCGGACCGGCCGCCGAGGCGGGACCGGGCGCGCCGCATGCCACGGTGACGGTGCACCACGACATCGCCCGGGTGCGGGTGAGCCTGGAGCTCGCCTACCCCTCGGACCTGGGCGCCCAGTGTGCGGCCGTGCGCCGCAACGTAGTCCTCCGCATCGAGGAGTGCGCCGGCATGGCGGTGCCCGAGGTGGACATCGACATCGAGCACCTGCACTCGGCGCAGACGGGTTCCGCCGCCGCACGGGACCGGAAGCTGCGGTGAGCGCGGGGATGCGGCCTGCCGGTGCCCGGCCCGCTCGCGCCCGCCCTGCCCGTGGCCGGCCCCGTCGGTTCCGGTCCGCCCGGCGCGTTCCGGCTGCGCTGACCGCACTCCTGGTGCTGGGCATCGCGGGGCTGTTCCTGTACGACCTCGCGGCCGTACGCGCCCACCGCCCGGGGATGCGCTGGCGGCGCGAGCTCGTCGGCCGGCTGGCGCGGCACACCCCGGCGGACACCGAGGTGCTGGTGGGCGCCGGGGTGCTGGTGGCGGCCGGGCTGGTGCTGATGGTGCTGGCCCTGACCCCGGGGCTGCGCGGGATCCTGCCGATGCGGGTGTCCGGTCCGGACGTGCGGGCCGGGCTCGGGCGCAAGGCGGCCGCGCAGGTGCTGCGGGACCGGGCGATGGAGGTGTCCGGCGTGCGGTCGGCGCGGGTGAAGGTCGGCCGCACCCGCATCACGGTGCGGGCCGCCTCGCACTTCCGCGAGCTGGACGACGTACGGGCCGACCTGGACGAGGTCCTCGCCGTGGGCATCGCGGAACTGGGGCTCGCCGGGGCCGGCGAAGGTGCGCCGGCGACGCGGGTACGAGTGGGCCGGGCCGCCGTCGGGGGAAAGGGGTGAGCGCGTGCTGGGGACGGTGAACCGGATCCTGCTCGGGGTGGTCGGCGCGGTGCTGGCGGCCGCGGGGGTCCTGGTGCTGACGGCGTCGAGGCCGCTGGGCGGGCGGCACCGGCCGCTGCTGGCGGAGGCGACCCGGCGGCGTCACTGGCATGCCGAGGGCTGGTGGTGGTGGGTGGAGCTCGCCGGGCTCGGCCTGTGCGTCCTGCTCGCGCTGTGGTGGCTGCTGGCGCAGCTGCGGCGGTCGCGGCTGGCGGCGCTGGTGGTGGACACCGGCGACGGGGCGTTCGCGGTGCTGCGGGGGCGGGCGCTGGAGGAGGCGGTGGCCGCGGAGGTGGGGGCGGTGGAGGGGGTGGCCCGGTGCAGGGTCGCGCTGCGGGGGAGGAGGGGGGCGCCGGCGCTGCGGGTGGCGGTGGAACTGGAGCCGCACGCGGTGCCGGCCGATGCGCTGGCCGCGCTCGAAGGCCCGGTCCTGACCCACGCCCGCACCTCGGCCGCGCTCCCGGCCCTCCCGACGGAGGCCCGCCTGGAGGTCAGGGCCCACCGCCCCCGCCGGGTCACGTGACGCCGGGGTCGGGGACCCACGGCGCCGCCCCGCGCCGCCCGGTGGCCCGGGCGGTGGCGGGACCCCGCCCGGGGCAGCGCCCGGGATCCCGCCCGGGCAGGGCCGCGGGCGGAGTCAGAAGCCGTGGCGGGTGCCGCCGTCGACGGGGAGCATGATGCCGGTCAGGTACGAGGCCGCCGGCGAGAGCAGGAAGGCCGCCGCCCGCCCGAACTCCTCCGGCGTGCCGTAGCGCCTCAGCGGGATCCCGGCCTCGTTGGCCGCCCGCGTCCCCTCCGGGTCTCCGGACAGCGCGTCGAGCTCGCGGACCCGGTCCGTGTCGATGCGGGCGGGCAGCAGCCCGACCACCCGGACCCCGCGCGGCCCCAGTTCCACCGACAGGGACTTCGCGAAGCCCGCCAGGCCCGGCCGCAGGCCGTTCGAGATGGTCAGACCGGGGATCGGCTCGTGGACCGAGCCCGACAGGACGAAGCCGATGACCCCGCCCTCGCCCAGTTCGGCCGCCGCGGCCCGGGCCAGTCGTACCGCGCCCAGGAAGACCGACTCGAACGCCGCCGTCCACTGTGCGTCGGTGTTGTCCGCCGCCCAGCCCGGCGCCGGTCCGCCCACGCTGATGAGGATGCCGTCGATGCGGCCGAAGCGTTCCTTCGCCGTGGCGATGAGCCGGGACGCCGCTTCAGGGTCGGAGTTGTCCGCGGCCACGCCCACCGCGTTCGGGCCCAGTTCGGCCGCCGCGTCCTGCGCGCGCTTCGCGTCCCGGCCCGATACGATCACCTTCGCGCCGTCAGCCGCCAGTTCACGCGCCGAGGCGAAGCCGAGGCCCCGGGTGGCTCCGGTGACGACGTACACGCGGTCCTTCAGTCCAAGATCCATGCGGACACGCTACGCCGTCGTCGCCGGCTCCCGCTCGGGGGATCCGCCGGCGGCGGCCGCCGCCTCGCGGTCGCGCTTCTCGCGCCGTACGAGGACCAGCCACCCGAGCGGAACGGCCGACGCGAACAGCCACCACTGCACGGCGTACGCCATGTGCGGGCCGATCGAGTCGTGGTCGGGCTCGGCGACCGGCTCGGGCTTCCCGTCCGCGGGTACCGGGGCGGTGAGTTCCAGGTAGCCGCCGAGCACGGGCTTGCCCAGGTACTCCGCCTGCTGCCCGCTGTTGATCAGCATCACTTGGCGCTCCGGCAGGCCCTTGCGGTCCTTGATGCCGCTGGCGCCGCTCGTTTCGTCGGCCTTCAGCCGCCCGGTGACCGTCACCTCGCCCGGGGGCGCGGCCGGCACCGGCGGGTAGGCGCGGGGGTCGTCGCCGCCCGCCACCCAGCCGCGGTTGACCAGCACGACCCGGCCGTCGCCCAGCACCAGCGGGGTGAGGACCTGGAAGCCGACCTTGTCGTCGTTGGAGGTGCGCATCCGGACGACGACCTCGTGCGCGGTGTCGTACGTACCGGTGGCGGTGACGGCGCGCCAGTAGTCGGACCTCGGCACCACGTGGCCGGGGGAGCTGACCTCGGCCATCGGGACCGGCTTCGCGGTCAGGTTCGAGGCGATCAGCTCGTTCTGCGCGACCCGGTGCTCATGGCGGTGGTACTGCCAGAACCCCAGCCTGACCATCACGGGGATGAGGACGAGGGCGAGGAGGGTGAGGCACACCCACTGCCGGGTCAGCACAAAGCGGTACACGCCCACGACGGTACCTCCAGCCGCGCGGACCCCGGCGGCCGGGTGGCCGTCCGGGGTCGGGAGACGGGGGCGCCGGACGGGGGAGACCGGCGGGGAGGGAGGGAGGGACGGGATGGGGGCGGGGGCCGGGTCAGACGCGGTCGACGATGCCCACCTTCCCTTCCGCGCGGGCGCAGTGCGCCCCGCAGAACCACTGGCCCTCGACCTCGACTCCCTGCCCGATGATCTGCACCCGGCAGTGCTCGCAGATGGGCGCCATGCGGTGGATGGCGCACGAGAAGCAGTCGAAGACGTGCACCGCGCCCTGCGCGTGCACCTCGAAGGACATTCCGTAATCGTTTCCGCAGACCTCACAACGTGCCATGCGCCACAGGGTGGGACCGCGGAGCGGGCCGGAGAAGCGGGCGCCGGGCGAGTCGCCCGACGCTCACCCGTCTGCCGCAGCCACGTCCCGCAACAGTTGGGTGAAGGCCGCCTCGTCCACCACCGGGGTACCGAAGGACTTCGCCTTGACCGTCTTGGAGGTCGCCGAGTCGGGGTCGTTCGTCACGAGCAGGCTCGTGAGCCGCGACACACTCGATGCGATGTGCAGGCCCGCCTCGACCGCCCGGTCCTCCAGCAGCTCCCGGTCCACCGAGGTGTCCCCCGAAAAGGCGATCCGCATGCCCTGTTTGAGGGGTTTGCCGTCCTCGAACCGGCCCGGATTCGGGTACGGGCACGGGGGGCGCTTGCGGGAGGGCCGCCAACTGCCGCCCCGGTACGAGGCCTGGTAGCCGACCCGCGGGGTGACGGGGGAGTCCGACCACTCCGTCAGCGGCCGGCATTCCAGCAGCGGCAGCCGTACGCCGTCCCGCGCGGCCGCGTGCAGCGAAGGGCGGAAGGCCTCCGCGAGGACGCGCGCGTCGTCGAGCGCGTGGTGGGCGCGCTGCTGGACCACGCCGAAGTGGGCGGCGAGGGACTCCAGCTTGTGGTTGGGCAGCGGGAGGTCCAGCTCCTTCGACAGGGCGATCGTGCACAGCCGCTGGCGGACCGGCACGGTCTCGGCGGCCCGCGCGTACTCACGGGCGATCATCTGCCAGTCGAAGATGGCGTTGTGCGCAACCAGCACCCGGTCCGCGAGGCGGCCCGAGAACTCCTCGGCGATGTCCTTGAAGAGCGGCGCGTCCTGGAGCATGTCGCTGGTCAGACCGTGGATCCACACCGGTCCCGGATCCCGCTGCGGGTTGACCAGGGTGTACCAGTGGTCCTCCACATTGCCCTGCGCGTCGAGCCGGTAGACGGCGGCGGAGATGATCCGGTCGTCGCGAGCGAGTCCGGTCGTCTCCACGTCGACGACCGCGTACCCCTCCGGGTACGCGGTCGGCCACGACGTCTCTGCGGTTGTACGGTCGGCGAGCATGGTCACAGAGGATATCGGCCCCGACTGACACCGCTGCCCGGGGCGGTGGCCCCGCCTCACGGTGTATCAGCGCCCCGCCGCATCAGTGCCTGCCGCATCGGCGTCCGGGGCGTCCGGGGACAGCAGGGAGCGTACGAGGGCCCGCGTCGACAGCAGGAACAGCCGTTCCGGATCCGCCGGGCGGGCCAGGGCCCGGGCGAGCGGCGGATCGTGGGGGGCGGTGGCCGGGTCCCAGAGGTCGCTCTCGGCGGGGGACTGGGCGGGGGAGCGCTCGCGGTTGCGCTCGACGAGGACGAAGCCGACGATCTGGAACTGGATCGCGCGCACCGCGTCGGCGGCCCGGGTGCCGCGCAGTCCCGCCGCGTGCACCTCGTGCACCAGCGCCTGCTGGGCCGGCAGGAACATCCGCTCGGTGAGTCCGCGCTCGTGGACCATCGCGATCAGGTGCGGGCGCGCGCGCAGCTCGCGGCGCAGTATCCGCGCCACGGAGAGGATGCGCTCGCCCGGGGTGCGGCCGGCCGGGCGGACCGCGCCCATCTGCTCGACGGTCCGTTCCACGAGTGCGTCCAGGAGTGATTCGCGGTTGCCGACGTGCCAGTAGATGGAGGTCACCGCCGTGCCGAGCTCGGCGGCGAGCTTGCGCATGGTGAGGGCGGCCGGGCCGTGCTGCTTGACCAGGGAGGCAGCCGCCTCCAGGACCTCGTCACGGGTCAGCGCGGTTCTGGCCATGATCCGGGGCCCGCCCATCTGCCGAGTCGTCAGTTTCCGTCCGTGCGAGGGTCTTTACCCTTCATCGCCCGCGGTGTAACTGTGTTACAGAACCGACCGAAGGGTGGTGCGAGAGATGGCACGCGTACGGTACGGAGCGCGCACCGAGGCCGAGATCGCGGCGTCGCGCGAAAAGAGTTCCCGGCTCCCCGACATCTGGTCCACCGGTGTGGTGGCGGTGTGGGAGAGCGACCCGGACCCGGTGGCGGCGGTCCTGCCGCCGCCGCTGAAGCCCGCCGAGCGGCCCCTCGTACGGGCCAACATCAGCAAGGTCGACCTCCCCGGCTATCCCCTCGGCGCCGGCTCGGTCGCCGTCGCCGCACAGCACGGCGGGGTCGCGGGCTGGTACCCGCTGGTCATGCCGATGACCCACGAGCGCGCGCTGGTCGGCGGCCGCGAGGTGTTCGGCGAGCCGAAGAAACTGGGCGAGGTCACCGTCGAGCGCGAGGGGCTCGTCGTACGCGCCGCCCTCGCCCGGCACGGGATCGCGTTCGTTGAGGTGCGCGGTGCGGTGGACCGCGAGCTGCCGCTGCCCGAGCCCACCACCAGGACCGACTTCTACTTCAAGTTCCTGCCCGGAGTGGACGGTTCGGGTTTCGACGCCGACCCCGTCCTCGTGCACTGCACGCGCAACGAGAAGGTGCGCAAGCTGGAGCACATCACCGGGGACGTGGTGCTCCGCGAGTCGATGTTCGACCCCGTGGCCGACCTCCCCGTACGCCGGATCGTGGAGATCACCATCGGCGAGAAGACCACCGACCAGCAGGGCCGGGTCGTCGAGCGGGTCAGCGCCCAGGCCCTGCTGCCGTACATCCACCAGCGCTACGACGACCCGATGCAGATCCTCGACGGCCCGCCGGAAGGGAGTGCGTGAGATGCGGCTCGCACCGGGACAGGTGGCCGTCGTCACCGGCGCCGCCGGCGGGATCGGCCTCGCCATGGCCCGCCGCTTCGCCGCCGAGGGCCTCAAGGTCGTCCTCGCCGACGTGGAGGAGGGCGCCCTGCACAAGGCCGCCGACGACCTGGCCGCGGAGGGCGCCGAGGTCCTCGCCCGGCTCGTGGACGTCGCCGACCGCGATTCCGTGACCGCGCTCGCCGACGCCGCGTACGAGGCCTTCGGAGCCGTCCACGTGCTCTGCAACAACGCGGGCGTCGGCTCCGGCGCCGAGGGCCGGATGTGGGAACACGAACCCAACGACTGGAAATGGGCCTTCTCCGTCAACGTGTGGGGCGTCTTCCACGGCATCCAGGCCTTCGTCCCCCGCATGATCGCCGGCGGCGGCCCCGGGCACGTCGTCAACACCTCCTCCGGCGACGGCGGCATCGCCCCCCTGCCCACCGCCTCCGTGTACGCCGTCACCAAGGCGGCCGTCGTCACCATGACCGAATCCCTGTACGCCCACCTCAGGGCGGAGCGCGCGCCCGTCGGCGCCTCCGTCCTCTTCCCCGGACCGCACATGCTGCGCACGGGGCTGTGGGAGTCCCACCGCAACCGGCCCGAGCGGTACGCGAAGCAGCGGCCGCGCAGGACCCCGTACCGCACCCTGGACCAGTACGAGGCCGCCATGCGCAAGGCCGGCCACGAGGTGCGGTTCACCCCGGTCGAGGAGGTCGCCGAGCACGTCGTCGACGGCATCCGCGCCGACCGCTTCTGGATGCTCCCGGCGAGCGAGCACAGCGATCGGCAGATCCGCGCCCGGTCGCAGTCGATGCTCGACCGGACCAACCCCGCCTACCTGGAAAGCTTCATCCTCGACTGAGGGGGCTCAGCCGTGTCCGACGACGCGCACGAAGACCCGTACGCAGACCGGTACGAAGACCCGTACCTGATCATCTCCTCCGACTGCCACGCCGGTCTGCCGACCGAGCAGTACCGCCCGTACCTGGAGCGGAAGTTCCATCCGCAGTTCGACGAGTTCCTCGGCCAGCGCGAGGCCCGGCGGGAGGAGGCCACCCGCCTGGGCGTCCGCAACGAGGCGTTCGCCGAGAAGTGGTTCCACGACCACGAGGAAGGCCTCAAGGGCGGCTGGGACGTGGCCCAGCGGCTCAAGGAGCTCGACGGCGACGGCGTCGCCGCCGAGGTCGTCTTTCCCGACGCGGACGCCGTCGACAGCCAGACCGCCGCGCCCTTCGGGGTGGGCCTCGGGCTCTCCGGCGACCAGGACCCCGAACTCGGCATGGCGGGCGCCCAGGCCCACAACCGCTGGCTGGCCGAGTTCGTCACACAGCACCCCGAGCGCCACTGCGGGGTCGCGCTGCTGCCCGTCACCGGAGAGCCGGCGAAGGTCGTCGCCGAGATCCACCGGGCGAAGGAGTCCGGCCTGGGCGCGCTGATGATCCCGTCCATGTGGGTGGACAAGGCGCCCTACCACGACCGGCGCTACGACCCGGTCTGGGCGGCCGCCGCCGAGACGGCGATGCCGATCGTGACCCACTCGGGCGCCGCACCGCGGCACGAGTACGGCGACCACCTCGGCATCTACGTCTCCGAGGTCACCTGGTGGCCGGCCCGCCCCCTGTGGTTCCTGCTGTGGTCCGGGGTCTTCGAGCGGCACCCCGGGCTGAGGTTCGGCGTGGCCGAGTCGGGCTGCTGGTGGCTGCCGAACCAGCTGTGGTTCATGGACCGGCTCTACCTGGGCGCGCACGGCGGCAAGAAGCTCTCGCCGTTCGCGGAGCTGAAGCGGCCGCCGAGCGAGTACCTGGACCGCCAGGTCTTCATCTGCGCGACCAACACCAAGCGGCGCGAGCTGGCGCAGCGCTACGAGATCGGCGTCGACAACATCCTGTGGGGCTCGGACTTCCCGCACCCGGAGGGAACCTGGCCGAACACCCGCACCTGGCTGCGCACCACCTTCCACGACATCCCGGTCGCGGAGACCCGCCGGATGCTGGGCCTGGCGGCGGCTGAGGTCTTCGGCTTCGACACGGCCGAGCTCGCCCCGATCGCCCGCCGGATCGGGCCGACGCCGGCGGAACTCGGCCAGTCCCCGGACCAGGCGGCGGTGGAGGCCTCCTGGGCGCGCTCGCGGGAGGTGGGCCGGCACTGGCTGACGGAGAACGACTTCCCGGTCCTGGGGGTCTCGTCATGACGGGGGACCGCTACACCGTGATCTCGGCGGACTGCCACGCGGGTGCCGACCTGCTCGACTACAAGCCCTACCTGGAGAAGCGCCATCACGAGGATTTCGACGCCTGGGCCGCCACGTACGTGAACCCGTACGAGGACCTCCTCGCGGACACGGCGGACCGCAACTGGAACTCGCAGCGCCGGCTGACGGAGCTGGAGGCGGACGGCATCGTCGCCGAGGTCGTCTTCCCCAACACCATCCCGCCGTTCTTCCCCAAGGCCGCCCTGATGGCCCAGCCGCCGACGGCCGCGGAGTACGCGATGCGGTGGGCCGGCCTCCAGGCCCACAACCGCTGGCTGGCCGACTTCTGCGCGGACGCCCCGGGCCGGCGGGCCGGCGTGGCGCAGATCCTGCTGAACGACGTCGACGAGGCGGTACGGGAGATCCGCCGCACGAGGGAGGCGGGCCTGACCGGCGGGATCCTGCTGCCGGGCGTGCCGCCCGGCTCGCCGGTCCCCGAGCTCCACTCGGCCGCGTACGACCCCGTCTGGGCGGTGTGCGAGGAACTGGAGGTGCCGGTCAACCACCACGGCGGCTCGGCCTCGCCGCCGCTCGGCGACGAACCGGCGGCCCGGGCCGTCTTCATGGTGGAGACCACCTGGTTCTCGCACCGCGCGCTGTGGCACCTGATCTTCGGCGGTGTCTTCCACCGCCACCCGGGGCTCAAGCTGGTGCTGACGGAGCAGGGCTCCGGCTGGATCCCGGGCGTGCTGGAGATGCTGGACTACTACCACGGCCGCCTGGTCGCGGCCTCCGCCACGGCCGAGTCCAAGTTCGGGGCCGGCCTCGCCGACTCCATGGGCCGGGGCCCCAGCGAGGTCTGGCGGGACAACTGCTTCGTGGGGGCGAGCTTCATGCGCCCGCACGAGGTGCCGCTGCGGGAGCGGATCGGCCTCGACAAGATCATGTGGGGCAGCGACTACCCCCACGACGAGGGCACCACCCCCTTCTCCCGCGAAGGCCTGCGCATCGCGTACGCGGGCCTGCCGAGGGAGGAGGTGGCGGCGATGGTCGGCGGCAACGCGGCCCGCGTCTACGGCTTCGACCTGGCCCGGCTGGACGCGCTGGCGGCGAAGCACGGCCCGCTGGTCTCGGAGATCGCCGAACCGTTGACCCGGATCCCCCCGGAGGCCACCAGCCCGGCTTTCGCCCGCGGGGGGTCGGTCCGGGTCTGGTGACGAACGGCTCCCGCCGAGCGGCTCAGTTCTTGTACACGAGCCGCCCCGGCGGGAACAGTTCGGTTCCGAGCAGGGCGTTGGGGCCGAACACGTCGATGAAGAGGTCTTCCCTGGCAGCCAGCGGAGACAGGTCGACGGGCCCGGTGGAGAAGCTCACCGCGAGCCGGGTCAGGCGCGGCAGCGCGAGCAGGGGCTCCAGCCCCGAGGCGAGACTGCACTTGTACAGGAGGAGCTCGGTCAGCTGCTCGTGCCGGACCAGCTGCGAAGGGTCGACCGCCATGGTGTGCAGCTGCAGGATGTTCAGGGCCGGCGCCGACTGCTGCGCCGCCAGCTGAGCGGTCTGCCGTTCACCGGAGAGAGTCAGCACCCTGAGGTCCGGCCATCGTTCGAGCCCGTGCAGGTCCAGGAGGGAGGCATTCTCCCACAGCCCGAAGGAGCGCAGGGAGTCGGGCACCGCCAGCTCCCCGACGTTGCGGACGTCCATTGCGAAGTCGAGGGTGAGATGGGTGAGGTGGTCCAGCGAGGCCAGGGGGCTCAGGGAGAGTCCCGGCCGCACCCGGGTGAGCGTCACGGTCTGCAGGGGCAGCCCGGACAACGGGCCGAGGTCCTCGACCCGGGGGCATTCGTAGAGACCCAGATAGCTGAGCCGCTCGAACCGGGCCAGCGGGGAGAGGTCGGTGAGCAGCTCGTCCTGCTGGAGGGCGAGTCCTTCGAGCCGCCCGTGCATGAGCGTCACCGCGTCGGGAATCCCGAGCCCTCCCCTCAGGGTCAGGTTCCGCACTGCCGGGAGCCGGTCCAGCAAGGACAGTTCCTCGGCAGACTCCACGGTCAGGTAGGTGTGGGACAGGTCGACTTCGGTCAGGACCGTGTCCGCGTATGCGATCCGGTCGAAGTGCTGCCAGCCGCCCGCCAACTGGGCCCTGACCATGGGCCGGGTGTCGGCCCGGAACCGGGTGAGCACAGCCAAGGCCTGCGGTCCGCCCACGAGGGCAGCGGTGCGTACCACTGCTGCGGCCTCCGCCTCGGACAAGTCGTCCGAGCCGGGCAGCAGATCGAGGACCAGCTCGCCGGCCTTGGCCAGTTCCTCGGCCTGGGAGAGCCGGGTGGGCGGCAGCAGCTCCGCAGTGCGACTCTGGATCTCGGCGCGGACGGCCGGGTCCAGTTCCGCGGCGTGTTCCAGGCAGGCCGCCGCCAGCAGGACCAGGCGGCTGCGGGCGGTCTTGACCTTGTCCGCGCGCTTCAGCAGGCCCCGCAGGATCCGGGTCCGCTCGTCGGGGCGGGCGTGGCCCACCGCCATGCGGACCACGTCGTCCCACGTGTCGTCCTGCGCGTTCTTCACCAGGACGCCGAAGTCCCGGGATTCCACCGCCGCCTTGGCGCCCAGGTAGTCCTGGAAGGTGCGGTGGACGAAGTCCACCGAGCCCTTCACCGGCTCGCGCAGCAGCCCGCTGCGGATCAGCAGGTGCGAGAACACCTGCTCCGCGTCGCCCTGCTCACGCACCTGCGGCATCGAATCGAGCCACTCGCCCACCATCTCGACGGCTTCGTCCCGGCCCGCCTCCACCTGCCCGTTGCGGATCAGCCAGTACGCGAACCGCTGGAGCAGGGCGATCTGCTCCTCGCGGGTGAGGTAGACCCCCTCGACCCCGCTGATCTCCCGCTCGGTGTCCCGCCGGACCAGCAGCATGTCCAACGCCGCGTCGTACAGCTCCTTGCGGGCCCGCGGCAGCTGCATCCTCCGGTCCCGGTTCAGCGCGCAGAGCAGGGCGCACATCAGCGGGTTGGTCGCCAGCCGGCCCAGGTCCCGCCGCGCGCCCACCGCCTCCAGCAGCGAGGTCTCGTACGCGTCGAGCTCCTGCCCGCAGGGGTCGGCCTCCGCCCGGGCCGCCGCGTGCCAGTGGCCGATGAAGGACCGGATGTCCTCCCGCTCCATCGGCAGCAGCGAGTGCGGCGTGAAGCCCAGGCCCGCGAGCCAGTCCTCCGAGACCGCCGACGGGCGCGTGGTCACCACGTACCGCGCCTTCGGGAAGGCGGTGACGAGCGAGCGCAGCCAGGTCTCGGTACGGGCGCGCAGCCGCTGCGGGACCTCGTCCACGCCGTCCACCAGGATCAACGCCCGGCCCGAGGCCATCAGTTCCTCGGTCCAGCCGGGCGGGGCCGCCAGCGGGACGCCCGAGGCGCGGAGGAACTCCTCCGGCAGGGGCAGGCTCTGCGCCGAGGTGAACGCCCGCAGCCGCAGGACGAACGGCACGCGGGTGCCCCACGGACCCCCGGCCTGCCGGGCCGCGTTCACCGCCAGCCACTGCACCAGCGTGCTCTTGCCCGAGCCCGCCGGGCCGCGCAGCAGCACCCGGTCCGTCGCGCCGAGGGCCGTTTCCGCCTTGACGGTGGTCTGGTGCACGCCCGGTTCGCCCGGCACCGGCTGCTGCTCGCCGCTCACGCCGAGGCTGATGTAGGCGAGGTCCAGCGGCCATTCCTGCCGCGCCCTGCCGGTGGTCAGCCCGAACAGCTGGAGGCGGCCGTGCGTCTCGGCGACGTAGCGCGCGTACCGCTCCTCGAAGGCGTACGCCGCCCCGTCCCCGGCACGGCCGAGCCGGTCCACCGCCCGCGCCAGTTCCCCGGTGCGCCGTACCAGTTCGACATCGGCCCGGGCCCCGAAGCCCGGCAGGGTGGTCAGGTACTCCACCACGTGCGTGCAGCACAGCCGGACCAGGTCCCGGTAGAGGGCCCGGGCCGGGTCGCTCAGGGCCGCGCCGGCCGGCTCCGGCAGCAGCGCCATCAGGGCGGCCGGGTCCAGGTCCGCCGCCAACAGGGCGTCCGCCTTCAAGGTGCCCAGGCCCGCGAAGGCGTCGCCCACCGCGTCCACCGCCGCCAGGCGCTCGTGCTCCGGGAGGCCGGCCGTCGCCTTGCCGAGGCGCGCCGCCAGCGTTTCGGACAGTCGGCGGATCTCCGGTGCGCCGAGGTCCGCCGGGCGGCGCCAGCGGGGTGCCACCGCGGCCGGGTCCGCCGCCAGGCCCGCACCCGGGGCGCGGGCCAGCAGGGACCTGGCGAGCGTGCTCGCCGCCGTACTCGCCACCCGTAAGAGAACCGTCTCGAAGCCTGTCATTCCCACCCTCCCCGAACCGCCGGTAACTCCGACGGATACCGATCGGTAACACCCCCTAGCGGCACCCCGGAAGCCGCCTCTATGGTGCGGGCATGCCGAACCTGCCCGATGTCGTGCTGTGGTCCATACCTGCCTTCGTGCTGCTCACCGTCGTCGAGTTGGTGAGCTACCGCGTCCATCCCGACGAGGACGCCGCCGGGTACGAGACCAAAGACGCCGTCACCAGTATCGGCATGGGACTGGGCAGCCTGGTCTTCGACTTCCTCTGGAAGATCCCGATCGTGGCGATCTACACCGCGGTCTACGAGCTGACCCCGCTGCGGGTGCCCGTGCTGTGGTGGACCATCCCGCTCATGCTGCTCGCGCAGGACTTCTGCTACTACTGGCAGCACCGCGAGCACCACGTCATCCGCATCCTGTGGGCCTGCCACGTCGTCCACCACAGCAGCCGGAAGTTCAACCTCACCACCGCCCTGCGCCAGCCGTGGACGAGCGCCACCTCCTGGCCGTTCTACTTGCCGATGATCGCCCTCGGCGTGCACCCGGCCGCCATCGCCTTCTGCTACTCGGTCAACCTCGTGTACCAGTTCTGGATCCACACCGAGCGCATCGACAAGCTGCCCCGCCCCGTCGAGTACGTCTTCAACACCCCCTCCCACCACCGCGTCCACCACGCCTCCCAAGGCGGCTACCTGGACCGCAACTTCGGCGGGATCCTGATCATCTGGGACCGGATCTTCGGCTCCTGGGCGGGGGAGGACGAGAAGCCCGTCTTCGGACTGACCAAGAACATCAACACCTACAACCCGCTGCGGGTCGCGACCCACGAATACGCCGCCATCGCCCGCGACCTCCGCGCCGCCCGCAGCTGGCGCGAGCGCGCCGGGCGGGTGTTCCGCGGCCCCGGCTGGCAGCCCGCCGCCCCGGCCGGGCAGCCCGCGGCGAAGAAGGCCCCGGAGCACGCCGCGTGAGTGCCGCCGAATCCCGTACGCCCTCCTGGGCGCGCCCCGCGCCCGCCGCCCGCGGGACCGCCGGTCGGATCCTGCTCGGCGCCTTCGCCGCCGCGACCGCCGCCGACCTCTGCGCCCTGCTCGTGGACTGGCACCTCGGGCACGTCCTCGCGAAGCCGCTGCTGATGCCGCTGCTCATCGCCCACGTGCTCACGCTCCGGGCCCCCCGCCTCCTCGTCGCCGCCCTGCTGTGCGGCTGGGGCGGGGACCTGGCGCTGCTCTTCGACGCCGACGCCGCCTTCCTGATCGGCATGGGCTCCTTCGCCGCCGGGCACGTCTGCTACCTCGTGCTCTTCGGCAGGCGCAGGACGCATCCCGCGCTCGGGGGCGCGTACGCCGTCGCCCTGCTGGGGACCGTCGGGCTGCTCTGGGGCGACCTGCCGGCCGGCCTGCGCATCCCCGTCGCCTGCTACAGCCTGCTGCTCACCGCCATGGCCTACCGCTCCAGCGCCCTCGGCCTGCGCGCGGGGCTGGGCGGGGCCCTGTTCCTGCTCTCCGACACCCTCATCGCCACCGGCGTCGCGGAATGGCCCCAGCTGCCCCGGCCCGACTTCTGGATCATGGCGACCTATGCGGCAGCCCAGTACCTCCTGGCCACGGGAGCAGTGGCCGCAGCACAGGGGTACGGGCAGGCGTACGGTAGGACAGTCCTACAGGACTGAACCATCACCACCGACGATCACGAGGGATGCACCACCATGCGCGCCACCGTCATCCACGCTCCGCACGACATCCGCGTGGAGGAGGTGCCCGACGCTGCGATCCAGCGCCCCGAGGACGCCGTCGTCCGCGTCCTGCGTGCCTGCATCTGCGGCAGCGACCTGTGGGCCTACCGCGGTGAGGCCGAGCGGCAGCCCGGCCAGCGCATCGGCCACGAGTTCCTCGGCGTGGTCGAGGAGACCGGCTCCGCGGTGTCCGGCCTGCGCGCCGGCGACCTGGTCGTCGCGCCCTTCATGTGGTCCGACGGCACCTGCGACTACTGCTCCGAGGGCCTCTACACCTCCTGCGTGCACGGCGGCTTCTGGGGCTCGGTGGGCCACGACGGCGGCCAGGGCGAGGCGGTCCGCGTCCCGCACGCCGAGGGCACCCTCGTGAAGCTCCCGGCCGAGGCCGTCTCGGACGACCACCTGCTGACCGGCCTGCTCGCCCTCTCCGACGTGATGGGCACCGGCCACCACGCGGCCCTCGGCGCCGGGGTGCGCAAGGGCTCCACCGTGGCCGTCGTCGGTGACGGCGCGGTCGGCCTGTGCGGCGTCCTCGCTGCCAAGCGGCTCGGCGCCGAGCGGATCATCGCCCTGGGGCGGCACGCCGCCCGTACGGACATCGCCAAGCTCTTCGGGGCGACCGACGTCGTCGCCGAGCGCGGGGAGGCCGCCGAGGCAGCCGTCCGCGAGCTCACCGCCGGCCAGGGCGCCCACGCGGTCATCGAGGCCGTCGGCACCGAGCAGTCCATGCGCACCGCCGTGAACATCACCCGCGACGGCGGGGCCATCGGCTACGTCGGCGTCCCGCACGGCAGCGGCACCGGGCTCGACCTCGGCGTGATGTTCGACCGCAACATCACCCTGCGCGGCGGGGTGGCCCCGGTACGCGCCTACATCCCGGAGCTGCTGGAGGACGTGCTGAGCGGGGCGATCGACCCGGCGCCCGTCTTCGACCGCGCCGTGTCCCTGGGCGAGACCCCGGACGGCTACCGCGCGATGGACGACCGCAGCGCGCTGAAGGTGCTCATCAAGCCGTAGCGGCCGGACAGCCGAAAGGGCCGGGCGGGGAGACCCCGTCCGGCCCTTTCGCGTACCGGTGTTACTTCACGGCCTTCAGCGCGTCGACCACGCCGTAACCGTAGTAGCCCGTCTGGCCCCACTTGCTCTCGCAGGTGGTGGCGTCGATCAGGGCGCCCGTGGCGTCGTAGACCTTCTCCGGGCAGGCGGCCTTGGTGGCCTGCGCCTTCAGCATGGCCTGGAGCTGCGACGGCGTGGCCGTCGGGTGAGCGCTCTTGAGCAGGGCCGCGACGCCCGCGACGTGCGGACCCGCCATCGAGGTGCCCTGCTTGTAGCCGTAGCCGCCGCCCGGCAGGGTGGACAGCACGCGGCCGTTGGCGTCCGGGGTGGCCGGGACCTGCCACTTGTCGCCGCCGGGCGCCGCCACGTCCACGACGCCGAGACCGTAGCTGGAGTAGTACGACTTGAAGCCCTTGTCGCCGGTCGCGCTCACCGAGACCACACCGGGCAGCTGCGTCGGCAGGTCGAGGCAGACGTGCGGGTCGATGGTCCGCGGGACCGGGGTCGCGTCGTCCGGGCTGGTGTCGTCGGTGATCGAGTTCGAGGACAGATCCCAGTTCTCGTTGCCGGCCGAGGCCACGTTGAGCACGCCCTTGCGCTCGGCGAACTTGCTCGCCCGGCCGAGGGCCTCCACCAGCGCCTTCTGGTCGTCGTCCGTCTTGCAGTTGAAGTACCAGGGGTCGACGTAGTAGCTGTTGTTGGTCACCTCGATCCCCTTCTCGGCGGCGAACATGAAGCCGCAGACGACCGCCTCGGTGTAGAAGAGGCTGGTCCCGGGCTCGCTCACCTTGATCGCCGCGACCTTGGCTCCGGGCGCCACACCGCTGATGCCGATGCCGTTGCGGGCGGCGGCTATGGTGCCGGCCACGTGGGTGCCGTGGTCGCTGCCGTCGGCGTACGGACGCCACGCGCCCTCGGTGGTGTCCGCGACACCGCCGACGCAGTTGGCCGACTGCGCCTTGGAGAAGTTGGCGGCAAGGTCGGGGTGCGTGTCGTCGACACCCGTGTCGATGACGCCCACCGTGACGTCCGGGCTGCCATCGTTGATCTTGTGTGCCTCGTCGGCCTTGATAGCCCGCAGGTCCCACTGGTTGGGTTCGAGCGGCTCCTGACCCGCCTCGGCCGTCGCGGCCGCCTTGGCGGCGTCCGCGCTGCTCAGCTTCTGCGTAGTGCCCTCCTCGGTGGTCTGCACCGTCTTCAGGGGGGCCGTACGGGTGGCGCCGACCGACACGAACAGGCCGCGCTGCGCACGCAGCTGCTTGGCGAAGTCCGGGTTCTGGGAGTGGGCGACGACGACCCCGATCTGCTCATAGGACGTCACCACCGTTCCGCCGGCCCGCTCGATGGCCTTCGTGGCCGCCTTCATCGTGGCGTACGTGTTCAGGTTCGCCACGTACGACAGCTTGGGGCCTGAGGTGTCGGGCTTCGCAGCGGCTGCCGCGCCCGCCGTGTTGCCGAGCGGGGCGGCGGAGGCCGCGACCGAGGGCAGGAAGGCGAGCGAGGCGGTGAGCGCCAGGCCGACCGGTACGGCAATACGCCGGCGGCCAGGTCCCAGATGAGCCATGGGTTCTCCACATCATCCGCGAAAAAGCCGTCCGCGCGGGGTCGCGCAGGACGACGGGTTCATGACACGCGAACCTAGTGCCGCCGTTCGTGTTTGCGCCATCAGTTCGAGAAATCAGTTCTCAAAGAATCCGCGGGCGTTGAACCGTCCTGGCGCGCCGGCCGTGCCGTTGACAGGGGGTATCAGCGCCACCGTCCCCCACACGGAGGTTGTTTTGTCCGTCGTCCCCACCGCATCCGCGTCACAAGGAGAGCCCCCCGTGACCACCGAAGCAGCGCCGCCACCGGGCGGCACGGGCGCGCCCGCGGCGAGCCCCACGGCCGAAGAGTTCACCGTCGTCCAGCAGAGCGCCGAGTTCGCCGAACTGCGCCGTGCCCACCGCTCCTTCGCGTTCCCGCTCACCGTGGCCTTCATCGCCTGGTACCTGCTGTACGTCCTGCTGTCCAACTACGCCGGCGGCTTCATGGGGACCAAGCTGTTCGGCAACATCAACGTCGCGTTCGTGCTCGGCCTCGCCCAGTTCGGCACGACCTTCCTGATCGCCTGGCTGTACGCGCGGCACGCCGCCGAGAAGCTCGACCCCAGGGCGGCGGCCATCAAGGCGCGGATGGAGGCCGGCGAATGAGCACCCCGCTGCACGGCGCCCTGCACGGCGTTCACGCCCTGCCCGTCACGACGGCCGCCGCGGGCGGCGCCGGCGAGCACCGGGGGCTGATCATCACCCTCTTCGGGGTGTTCGTCGTCGCCACCCTCGTCATCACCGTCTGGGCCGGCCGCCAGACCAAGGACGCCGCCGACTTCTACGCGGGCGGCCGCCAGTTCACCGGCTTCCAGAACGGCCTGGCCATCTCCGGCGACTACATGTCCGCCGCATCCTTCCTCGGCATCGCCGGAGCCATCGCGCTCTTCGGCTACGACGGCTTCCTGTACTCCATCGGCTTCCTGGTGGCCTGGCTGGTGGCCCTGCTGCTCGTCGCCGAGCCGTTGCGCAACTCCGGCCGCTACACCATGGGCGACGTCCTCGCCTTCCGGATGCGCCAGCGGCCGGTGCGCACCGCCGCCGGGGTCTCGACCATCGTCGTCTCGATCTTCTATCTGCTCGCCCAGATGGCCGGCGCCGGCGTCCTCGTCTCGCTGCTGCTGGGCATCACCAGCGACGGCGGCAAGGTCGCCGTCGTCGCCCTGGTCGGCGTGCTGATGATCGTCTACGTGACCATCGGCGGCATGAAGGGCACCACCTGGGTCCAGATGGTCAAGGCCGTCCTGCTCATCGCGGGCGCCCTGCTGATCACCTTCCTGGTCCTGTTGAAGTTCCACTTCAACGTCTCCGATCTGCTCGGCAAGGCCGCCGAGAACAGCGGTCAGGGCGCCAAGTTCCTGGAGCCCGGCCTCAAGTACGGCAAGGACCCGACGACGAAGCTGGACTTCGTCTCGCTCGGCATCGCCCTGGTTCTGGGCACCGCCGGCCTGCCGCACATCCTGATCCGCTTCTACACCGTGCCCACGGCGAAGGCCGCCCGGAAGTCCGTCAACTGGGCCATCGGGATCATCGGCGCCTTCTACCTGATGACCATCGCCCTGGGCTTCGGCGCAGCCGCCCTGCTCAAGCGGACCGACATCATCGCGTCCAACAAGGCCGGCAACACCGCGGCTCCGCTGGTCGCCCAGGAGCTCGGCGGCGGCGCGGGCTCCACCGGCGGCGCGGTCCTGCTCGCCGTGATCTCGGCGGTGGCCTTCGCCACGATCCTCGCCGTGGTCGCCGGGCTCACCCTCGCCTCCTCCTCGTCCTTCGCGCACGACCTGTACGTGAACGTGATCCGCAAGGGCAACGCCACCGAACAGGAGGAGGTACGCGCGGCCCGCTGGTCCACCGTCGTGATCGGCGCCGTCGCCATCGGCCTCGGCGCCCTGGCCCGCGACCTCAACGTGGCGGGCCTCGTCGCGCTCGCCTTCGCGGTCGCCGCCTCCGCCAACCTGCCGACGATCCTCTACAGCCTCTTCTGGAAGCGCTTCACCACCCGGGGCGCGCTGTGGTCGATCTACGGAGGCCTCGTCTCGTCGGTCGTCCTGGTGCTCTTCTCCCCGGTGGTCTCGGGCAAGCCCACCTCGATGTTCAAGGACGCCGACTTCTACTGGTTCCCGCTGGAGAACCCCGGGATCATCTCCATCCCGCTCGGTTTCCTCCTCGGCTGGCTCGGAACGCTCCTGTCCAAGGAGAAGGCCGACCCCGCGAAGTACGCGGAACTCGAAGTCAGGTCCCTGACGGGAACAGGCGCCCACTGACATGCTCCGAGCACCCGGCGTGGCCGTGTCGTAGGTCCCTACGACACGGCCACGTTGCGTCTCGTTCATTCAGGCACCACAACAAGACACATGCGTCGCGTAGGCTCGAATGCAGCGCACGCATGTCTCATCCGAGCTGCGCGACCTCTACAGATCCGGACAGGGGAGGGGGCCCACAGTGCTTCTCGACACCTACGGCCGCGTGGCCACTGACCTGCGTGTCTCACTCACCGACCGGTGCAATCTGCGCTGTACGTACTGCATGCCCGAAGAGGGTCTGCAGTGGCTCGGCAAGTCGGACCTGCTGACCGACGAGGAGATCGTCCGGCTGATCCGCATCGCGGTCACCCGGCTCGGGATCACCGAGGTCCGCTTCACCGGCGGGGAACCGCTGCTGCGCCCCGGCCTGGTCGGGATCGTCGAGCAGTGCGCGGCCCTGGAGCCCCGCCCGAAGATGTCGCTGACCACCAACGGGATCGGCCTCAAGCGCACCGCCCAGGCCCTGAGGGCCGCCGGCCTCGACCGGGTAAACGTTTCCCTGGACACTCTGCGCCCCGAGGTCTTCAAGACCCTCACCCGGCGCGACCGCCACCACGACGTCCTGGACGGCATGGCCGCCGCCCGCGAGGCCGGCTTGACCCCCGTCAAGGTCAACGCGGTCCTGATGCCGGGCCTCAACGACGACGAGGCCCCGGACCTGCTCGCCTGGGCCGTGGAGAACGAGTACGAGCTCCGCTTCATCGAGCAGATGCCGCTCGACGCCCAGCACGGCTGGAAGCGTGACGGCATGATCACCGCCGGTGACATCCTGACTTCCCTGCGTACCCGCTTCACCCTCACGGAAGAGGGCGCGGAGGAGCGCGGCTCCGCCCCGGCCGAGCGCTGGATCGTCGACGGCGGCCCGGCCACGGTCGGTGTCATCGCCTCGGTCACCCGCCCGTTCTGCGGCGCCTGCGACCGTACGCGGCTCACTGCCGACGGGCAGATCCGCACCTGCCTGTTCGCCACCGAGGAATCGGACCTGCGCGGCGCGCTGCGCTCGGGCGCCCCCGACGAGGAGATCGCCCGCCTGTGGAAGGTGGCGATGTGGGGCAAGAAGGCCGGGTCCGGTCTCGACGACCCGTCCTTCCTGCAGCCCGACCGCCCCATGTCGGCGATCGGCGGCTAGCGGCAGTGTCCGAGCGCGTCTAGCCGCGCTCCGATCCCTCCGGCTGTACCCACTCGCCGAGCTTCACCACGTCCTTGAGGAAACCGCGGACATCCAGGAACCGGGACAGGTGTTCGCGGTGCTCCTCGCAAGCCAGCCAGGTCTTGCGGCGCTCCGGCGTGTGCAGCTTCGGGTTGTTCCATGCCAGCACCCAGACGGCTGCGTCGCGGCAGCCCTTGGCGGAGCAGGTGGGCACGTCGGAGGCGTCGGAGGCGCCGGAGGAGTCGGGGAACAGGGGGAAGTCAGGGGAGTTCACGCCTCAACCCTACAAACCCGGCCCGGGAAACCGAACGGAAAGGCGACGCCGAGCAGCCACGGGGGGAGCTGCCCGGCGTCGGTCCGTCGCTCCGACGGGGGATGCGGAGCGCGTAGGCAGTATGTCACGCAGGACCCGGTGCGGTGCACCGGAACTTCATGATTGATCTGAGGTTTTCTTGAGGTTTCCGGAGTCCAGTGCCGGACGCACCGGAGACGGCATGAAGTTCGAGGGCAGCGAGGGGGTCGACTCGCGCCCCGCATTGGCGATGACCACGGCGACATAGGGCAGCAGACCGCCCGCGATCAGGGTCACGATCGCCACGTGGCGCTCCACGTTCCACAGGATCACCGTCGCCAGGACCGACAGGGTCCTGATGACCATCGACATCACGTACCGGCGCTGGCGGCCCCGTACGTCCTCGTCGAGGCCCAGCCGCGCCCCGGTGATCCGGAAGACCTGGGTCTTGTTCCGCCTCTTCCGCTCCATGCTCCACCGCCCGCCATCCACCTGCCGGACAATCCCGCCCGGACCCTCCCACCGTACGCCGCCGCCCCGGCCGGCAGCAGAGGGGGTGTCCCCCGAACGGACCCGCCCGACATGCGCCGTGTCGGGGGCGGGCCGAGGCTGGGCCCACATGCGCACAACGCGCCACGAGGAGGCTCGACATGCATTGGTTGTGGGCGATTATCGTCGGTGCGGTGCTGGGGCTGATAGCCCGGGCCATCCTGCCGGGCAAGCAGCATCAGCCGATCTGGCTGACCGTGATCTTCGGCATGATCGGCGGCATCCTCGGCAACGCCGTGGCCACCTGGATCGGTGTCCACGACACCAAGGGCATCGACTGGGTCCGGCACTTGCTGCAGCTTGCCGGAGCCGTCGTGATCGTGGCCCTCGGCGACATGGTCTACATGGCGGTCCGCGGCGACCGCAGACGCCAGACGACCTGACGCGCCCGGGCCGGCAGCACGGCACAGGGGCCGGCCGGACCGGCACCGCCCGGCGGTAGCCGGGGGAGCGTCCGAACCGGCCCCTGCGCCGTGTCGTCGTGACCGAGGTGTGCGGCTCAGCCGGTGACCTCGACCGCCGCGAGGTTCTTCTTGCCGCGGCGCAGCACGAGCCACCGCCCGTGCAGCAGGTCCTCCTTGGCCGGGACCGCGTCCTCGGCGGTGACCTTCACATTGTTCACGTAGGCACCGCCCTCCTTCACGGTCCGGCGCCCGGCCGACTTGCTCGCGACCAGACCGGTCTCCGCGAACAGGTCCACCACCAGGGCGAGCTCGGCGACCTGGGCGTGCGGCAGCTCGGACAGGGCCGCGGCCAGCGTGGCCTCGTCCAGGTCCGCCAGCTCGCCCTGGCCGAACAGCGCCTTCGACGCGGCGATCACGGCGGCGCACTGCTCGGCGCCGTGCACCAGCGTCGTCAGCTCCTCCGCCAGGGCCCGCTGCGCGGCGCGCGCCTGCGGCCGCTCGGCCGTCTGCTCCTCCAGCTCCTCCAGCTCCTCGCGGGACTTGAAGGACAGGATCCGCATGTAGGTCGAGATATCCCGGTCGTCCACGTTCAGCCAGAACTGGTAGAACGCGTACGGCGTGGTCATCTCCGGGTCGAGCCAGACGGCCCCGCCCTCGGTCTTGCCGAACTTGGTGCCGTCCGCCTTGACCATCAGCGGGGTCGCCAGCGCGTGCACCTGCGCGTGCGGCTCCAGGCGGTGGATCAGGTCGAGGCCGGCCGTCAGGTTGCCCCACTGGTCCGAGCCGCCCTGCTGCAGCGTGCAGCCGTGGCGCCGGTACAGCTCCAGGAAGTCCATGCCCTGGAGCAGCTGGTAGCTGAACTCGGTGTAGCTGATGCCCTGGTCGGACTCCAGCCGCTTGGCCACCGAGTCCTTCGTCAGCATCTTGTTGACGCGGAAGTGCTTGCCGATGTCCCGCAGGAACTCGATGGCGGACATGCCCGCCGTCCAGTCCAGGTTGTTGACCATGACCGCGGCGTTCTCGCCCTCGAAGGACAGGAACGGCTCGATCTGGGTACGCAGCCGCTGCACCCACTCCGCGATGGTCGCCGGATCGTTCAGGGTGCGCTCGGCGGTCGGCCGCGGGTCACCGATCTGTCCGGTGGCCCCGCCGACCAGCGCGAGCGGCTTGTTCCCGGCGAGCTGGAGCCGGCGCATGGTCAGCACCTGCACCAGGTGACCCACGTGCAGCGAGGCCGCCGTCGGGTCGTAGCCGCAATAGAACGTGACAGGACCGTCCGCGAACGCCTTGCGCAGCGCTTCTTCGTCGGTGGACTGGGCGAACAGCCCGCGCCACTTCAGTTCGTCGACGATGTCCGTCACGGTCTCTCGACTCCTTCGAATGTCCGGATTGCAGTCCTCAGTCTATGGGGGTCACACGCCCTTGCTGACCGAGCTCATGTTGAAGTCCGGGATGCGCAGGGCGGGCATCGCGGCCCGGGTGAACCAGTCGCTCCACTCCCGCGGCAGGGTCTTCTCGGTCCGCCCGGCCTCCGAAGCCCGCGACAGCAGGTCCACCGGCGACTCGTTGAACCGGAAGTTGTTCACCTCGCCCACGACCTCCCCGTTCTCCACCAGGTAGACGCCGTCCCGGGTCAGGCCGGTCAGCAGCAGCGTCGCCGGGTCCACCTCGCGGATGTACCAGAGGCAGGTCAGCAGCAGGCCCCGCTCGGTGCCGGCCACCATCTCCTCCAGCGACTTCTCGCCGCCCCCGTCCAGGATCAGGTTCCCGAAGCCGGGGGAGAGCGGCAGCCCGGTCAGGCCCGCCGTGTGCCGGGTCGTGAGCAGACGGGCCAGCTCCCCGTCCCGGACCCAGTCGGTGGCCGGCACCGGCAGGCCGTTGTCGAACACCGACGCGTCGTCGCCCGAGCTGTGGGCGATCACGAACGGCGCGGACTCCAGGCCCGGCGCGTTCGGGTCGCTGCGCAGGGTCAGCGGCAGCTCGGAGAGCTTCTCGCCGACCCGGGTGCCGCCGCCGGGCTTGGAGAAGACCGTACGGCCCTCCACCGCGTCCCGGGCCGTCGACGACCACATCTGGTAGATCAGCAGGTCGGCCACCGCCGTCGGGGGCAGCAGCGTCTCGTACCGTCCGGCCGGCAGGTCGAACCGGCGCTGCGCCCAGCCCAGTCGGACGGCGAGCTCCGCGTCCAGCGCGGTCGGGTCCACGTCCTTGAAGTCCCGCGTGGAGCGGCCGGCCCAGGCCGAGCGCTGCCGGTCCGGTGACTTCGCGTTGAGCTCCAGCGTGCCGTTCGGCTGGTCGTGGCGCAGCCGCAGGCCCGTCGAGGTGCCGACGTACGTGGAGACCAGCTCGTGGTTGGCGAAGCCGTACAGCTCCCGCCCCCCGGCCCGGGCCCGCGCGAAGGCCTCGCCGAGGGCCGGGGCGAAGTCCGCGAACACCGCCGAGGAGGTCTCGGCCGGGGCGTCCGTGAAGTCGGGGGAGGCGGGGGTCCCGGTGACCAGGGGCTGGGCGTCCTCCGCCGGGCTCGCGTTGCGCGCGGCCGCCTCCGCGGCGCGGACCAGCGGCTCCAGGTCGTCCGCGGTGACGGCGGAGCGCGACACGACCCCCGAGGCCGTGCCTTCCTTGCCGTCGACCGTGGCGATGACCGTCAGGGTCCGGCCGCGGGTGACCCCGTTCGTGGTGAGCGCGTTGCCCGCCCAGCGCAGGTTGGCCGTCGACTCCTCGTCGGCGATGACCACGCAGCCGTCGGCGGTGGACAGCGCGAGGGCCTTCTCGACGATCTCGTGGGGCTTCGTACGGCTCATCGGCCGGCCTCCTGCGTGGTGTTCAGGATGTTCACGTCACGGAACAGCGCGGACGGGCAGCCGTGCGAGACCGCCGCGACCTGTCCCGGCTGGGCCTTGCCGCAGTTGAAGGCGCCGCCGAGGACGTACGTCTGCGGGCCGCCGACCTTCTCCATCGAGCCCCAGAACTCGGTGGTCGTGGCCTGGTAGGCCACATCGCGCAGCTGCCCCGCCAGCCTGCCGTTCTCGATCCGGAAGAAGCGCTGACCGGTGAACTGGAAGTTGTACCGCTGCATGTCGATGGACCAGGAGCGGTCGCCGACCACGTAGATCCCGCGCTCCACCCCGCCGATCAGGTCCTCGGTGGACAGGCCGCCCGGATCGGGCCGGAGCGAGACGTTCGCCATCCGCTGGACGGGCACGTGCCCGGGGGAGTCGGCGAAGGCGCATCCGTTGGAGCGGCCCAGGTCGGTGAGCCTGGCGATCCGCCGGTCCAGCTGGTAGCCGACCAGCGTGCCGTCCTTGACCAGGTCCCAGCTCTGCGCCTCGACGCCCTCGTCGTCGAAGCCGACGGTGGCCAGGCCGTGCTCGGCGGTGCGGTCACCCGTCACGTTCATGATCGAGGAGCCGTACTTCAGCTTGCCGAGCTGGTCGAAGGTGGCGAACGAGGTGCCCGCGTACGCCGCCTCGTAGCCCAGCGCCCGGTCGAGCTCGGTGGCGTGGCCAATGGACTCGTGGATGGTGAGCCACAGGTTGGACGGGTCCACGACCAGGTCGTAGCGCCCGGCCTCCACGCTCGGCGCCCGCATCTTCTCGGCGAGCAGGCCGGGGATCTGCTCCAGCTCGGCGTCCCAGTCCCAGCCGGTGCCGGTCAGGTACTCCCAGCCGCGGCCGGTGGGCGGGGCGATGGTCCGCATGGAGTCGAACTCGCCGGTGGTGCCGTTCACGGCGACCGCAGTGAGCTGCGGGTGGATGCGCACCCGCTGCTGGGTGGTCGTGGTGCCCGCGGTGTCGGCGTAGAACTTGTTCTCGTGCACGGCGAGCAGCGAGGCGTCCACGTGCGCGACGCCCTCGGCGGCCAGCAACCGGGAGCTCCAGTCGGCGAGCAGGGCCGCCTTCTCGGCGTCCGGCACGTCGAAGGGGTTCACGTCGTAGGCGGAGATCCACGTCTTGTCCGCGTGCACCGGCTCGTCGGCGAGCTCGACGCGCTCGTCGGACCCGGCGGCCTTGATGACCTGGGCCGACAGCTTCGCCATGGCCACCGCCTGTGAGGCCACCCGGGCGGCGCCGTCCATGGTCAGGTCCACGCCGGAGGCGAATCCCCAGCTGCCGCCGTGCACGACCCGGACCGCGTACCCGAGGTCGGTGGTGTCGGAGCCGCCGGCGGGCTTGGCGTCGCGCAGGCGCCAGGAAGCGCTGCGGATACGCTCCAGCCTGAAGTCGGCATGGTCGGCGCCCAGCGCGCGGGCCCGGGCGAGCGCCGCGTCGGCGAGCGCCCGCAAGGGCAGCGCGGTGAAAGCCGCGTCGATGGAATGGGGCACGGAAGTCCTCCCGGGGTCGGGGCCGGTCGCCTCGATCATGACGCGCTCGGGGCGCTTGTGCCTACATCTTTCTGTAGGGACTCGACAGAGCCCGTTGCAAGGCCCTGTCGGAGATCGATTCTCCGCACGGGGGGCGGTGCCTATAGGTTTTTGGTAATCAGACCGCTAGTCGAAAGGGTGATCCGTTGAGCCGCTCGGTTCTCGTCACCGGAGGAAACCGGGGCATCGGCCTCGCCATCGCCCGAGCCTTCGCCCAGGCCGGGGACAAGGTCGCGATCACGTACCGGTCGGGTGAGCCGCCGCAGGAGCTCACCTCGCTCGGCGTTCTGGCGGTCCGCTGCGACATCACCGACTCCGAGCAGGTGGAGCAGGCCTACAAGGAGATCGAGGACACCCACGGCGCGGTCGAGGTCCTGGTGGCCAACGCCGGCATCACCAAGGACACGCTGCTGATGCGCATGTCCGAGGACGACTTCGCCTCGGTCGTGGACACCAACCTCACCGGCACCTTCCGGGTGGTCAAGCGCGCGAACCGCGGCATGCTCCGCGCCAAGAAGGGCCGCGTCGTCCTGATCTCCTCGGTCGTCGGGCTGATGGGCTCGGCGGGCCAGGCCAACTACGCCGCCTCCAAGGCCGCGCTGGTCGGTTTCGCCCGCTCGCTCGCCCGCGAGCTCGGCTCCCGCAACATCACCTTCAACGTCGTCGCCCCGGGCTTCGTGGACACCGACATGACGAAGGTGCTCACCGACGAGCAGCGCGCCGGCATCGTGGGCCAGGTGCCCCTGGGCCGTTACGCGCAGCCCGAGGAGATCGCGGCAGCCGTCAGCTTCCTGGCGTCGGACGACGCCGCGTACATCACCGGAGCCGTCATTCCCGTTGACGGCGGATTGGGCATGGGTCACTGATCACCATGAGCGGAATTCTCGACGGCAAGCGCATCCTCGTCACGGGGGTGCTGATGGAGTCGTCCATCGCCTTCCACACCGCCAAGCTGGCCCAGGAGCAGGGCGCCGAGGTCATCCTCACCGCGTGGCCGCGGCCGACGCTGACCGAGCGCATCGCCAAGAAGCTGCCCAAGCCGGTCAAGGTGATCGAGCTGGACGTCACCAACCAGGAGCACCTGGACCGCTTGGAGGGCCTCGTCCGCGACGAGCTCGGCGGCCTCGACGGCGTGGTCCACTCGATCGGCTTCGCCCCGCAGGACGCTCTCGGCGGCAACTTCCTGAACACCCCGTTCGAGTCGGTCGCCACCGCCATGCACGTCTCGGCGTTCTCGCTGAAGTCGCTGACCATGGCGTGCAAGCCGCTGTTCCCGGCGGAGGGCGCGGCCGTCGTCGGCCTCACCTTCGACGCGCAGTTCGCCTGGCCCCAGTACGACTGGATGGGCCCGGCCAAGGCCGCGCTGGAGGCCACCAGCCGCTACCTCGCCCGCGACCTGGGCAAGGAGAACATCCGCTGCAACCTGGTCTCGGCCGGTCCGCTCGGCTCCATGGCCGCGAAGTCCATCCCGGGCTTCGGCGAGCTGGCCGAGGTGTGGAACTCCCGCTCGATGCTGGAGTGGGACATGAGCGACCCGGAGCCGACCGGCCGCGGTGTCGTCGCCCTGCTCTCGGACTGGTTCCCGAAGACCACCGGCGAGATCGTCCACGTGGACGGCGGTCTGCACGCCATGGGCGCCTGAGCTCGGCAGCTCCGTACGGCGGTGGCCGCGTCTCCCTTCCCGGGAGGCGCGGCCACCGCCGTTTTCGCTCCGGCACGGGGAGCCGCCCCGCGGACTCGATCAGATTTTCGGCGCCTGACCGGATCTTCCCGAGTCGAAAACAGGGACAGATGCCTGCAAACTAGCCGAGTCGGGATCTTCCCGGCTCCTGCGGGGAGGAGGTACGGGAGTGCGTACGAGACCGAGCCGAGCCGTATCGCTCCTGGTCGCCTCCGTGGTCCTGACCGGGCTGCTGGTCCCGGGAGCGGTCGCGCAGCCCGAGGGGAGCGACTCGGCGCCCGGCCCCGAAGCGGCGGCCCCGGCGGTGGTGGACCTGGACGAGATCCCCGTGGAACCACCCGTACGGCCCGCAGCGCCCCCCGACCGGGAGCTGTTCGGCGCGGACTGCGACACCGAGATCGAGGGCTCGCAGGTCACGGCGTACTGCCACAACAGCTATCCGGAGACCGACCTGGTCCGCCTGCACGTGGAATGCGACCGCTGGTGGGACCTCGACGGCGACGGCGCCGCCCTCGCCGTGGGACCGGCCGGCCGGATCGAGCTCACCAGCCGCTGCTGGAAGGAGGTCCGCTCGGCCTGGGTCAGCCACCAGCGTCCGTGACTGCGGTCACGCCGCCTGCCGTACGCCATCTGGGGTCAGGTCGCCTGCGGTCACTCGCGCTCGGGCGGACGAGGTCAGGTCCTGCCCAGGCAGGCGAAGGGGTAGCCCGCCGCCTCCGACGCGGCCGCGTCCCCGTCCCCCCGCCGGATGGCCTCGATCAGCCGGGCGTGGTCCAGATGGGCGGCCGGATCCAGCTCCGTGCCCACGTCCGAGCGCAGCCAGTCCGCCACCAGGTCCCCGAGGTCCGCGTACAGCTCGATGAGCACCTCGTTGTGCGAGGCCGCCACCACCGCCATGTGCAGCGCCACGTCCGCCGCCACGAACAGCTCCGCGTCCCCGCTCGCCCAGGCCTCCTCGCGCCGTGCCAGCAGCGCGTCCAGCTGCCCCAGGTCCCGCGCGGTGCGGCGCTCGGCCGCCAGCCGGGCCCCCGAGGACTCCAGCGTCGACCGCAGCTCCGCGATGTGCCGCGGGTCGGCCCCCGCGAAGCGGCGGTGCATCACCCCGGCCAGCTCGCTGGTGGCGATCACGTACGTGCCCGAACCCTGCCGGATGTCCAGGAGGCCGTTGTGCGCGAGGGCCCGGACGGCCTCCCGCACGGTGTTGCGGGCCACCCCCAGCAGCTCCACCAGCTCCGGCTCGGTCGGGATGCGGCCGCCGACCGGCCATTCACCGGAGGTGATCTGGTTCCTGAGCTGGGCGATCACCTGGTCGACGAGAGCGGAGCGCCGGGGCGAGGTCAGCGGCATGGCGGGACGGGTCCTCTCCGAGGGATGGGCCACCAGCAGGGTGGACAACCAATCATCCCATGATTCTATGATGGCGGTATGCCCGCCGAAGAGACCCAGACCCCGACCCTGAACCGGCCTCCGGCCGCGCACACGGCACTCCCGGGTCCGGCCCCCGCCGCCGTCCGGCAGCCCGGCTGGCTCGGCCCGGTCCTCGTCGTCGGCATCGTGCTGGCCGCACTCAATCTGCGGCCCGCCATCACCAGCCTCGGCGCCCTCTTCGAGGAGGTGCGCACGGGCCTCGGCATGAGCGGCACCGTCGCCGGGCTCATCACCTCCGTCCCCGCGCTCTGCTTCGCCGTCTTCGGCGTGACCGCGCCCCGGCTCTCCCGCCGCTTCGGGCCCCCCGCCGTGGTCTGCGCGGGCATGGCCGCCATCGCCGCCGGCCTGCTCATCCGGCCCTTCACCCGGGGCGCCGCCGGGTTCCTCGCCGCCAGCGCCCTGTCCCTGGCGGGCATAGCCCTGACCAACGTGCTGCTGCCGGTGATCGTCAAGCGCTGGTTCCCCGACCGCGTGGGCACCACGACCGGCCTCTACTCCATGGCCCTGGCCGTCGGAACCTCGCTCGCCGCTGCCGCGACCGTACCGATGACCACGGTCCTCGGCGGCAGTTGGCGTACGGGCCTGCTCGTGTGGGCCGTGCTCGCCGTGGCCGCCGTACTGCCCTGGCTGCCCGTCGCCGCCGCCGTCCGCCGGGAGCAGCGGGCCCCCGCATCCGCGTCTGCGCCCGCCTCTGCTTCGGCCTCCGGTGCTTCCGGTGCGGCTTCCGGCGTCGCTTCCGTCCCCGCGCAGAGCCGGGGCGGCCGGGCCGACGCGGGCCCGCGGGTCGTCCGCAGCCGCACCGCCTGGGCCCTGGCCTGCTACTTCGGCCTCCAGGCCACCGGCGCGTACGTCACCATGGGCTGGCTGCCGCAGATCTTCCGCGACGCCGGGGTCTCCGCCGGAACAGCGGGCGTCCTCCTCGCCGTCACCATGGTCATGGGCGTGCCGCTCGCCTTCGTCATCCCCAACCTGGCCGGCCGGATGAAGAACCAGGGCGCCATCGCGGCCACCCTCGGCGTCTTCGGCCTCGTCGGCTACACGGGCCTGCACTTCGCGCCCGCCGCCGGAGCCTGGGCCTGGGCCCTCCTGCTCGGCGTCTCGAACTGCGCCTTCCCGCTCGTCATCACCATGATCGGGCTACGCGCCAAGTCCCCGGCCGGTGTCGTCAAGCTGTCCGCCTTCGCCCAGAGCGTCGGCTACCTCATCTCCATCCCCGGACCGCTCGTCATCGGCGCCCTCTACCAGCACAGCGGCGGCTGGGACCTCCCCCTCACCCTGATGGCAGGCCTGCTCCTGCCGCAGATCGCCCTCGGCATCCTGGCCGGACGGGACCGCACCATCGAGGACGAATGGGGCATGGGAGACTGAACGGCATGTCGCCTGTACTCGAACCGAACCCCCAGAACAGCCACAAGAAGCTCGGCCTCGTGCTCGGCGCGATGCTCCTCGTGACCGTGATCATCTCCGTCATCGCGAGCATCGCCTCCCCGTGACCGGGCGCGCCCCCGTGGCGGGGGGGGTAGGGGTATCCCCACCCGCCCCTAGGGGGCCAGGCTCAGGGTGAACTGGGGTGCGCCCCGGATGGGAGCCGCGGCTTCGGATCCGTAGATTCGAAGCGAGCGAGCCAGTCCACCCGCACACCCACGGAGGCGGCCATGTCGGCCCCCACGCACACCCCCGCTCCCCGAGGCACCGGAGCCCGCCTGCCGGCCGGCGCCGACGCACGGCTGCACTGGTGGGCGCTGGCCCTGCCCGTGCTCGCCTTCGTCCTCCTCCTGCTCCTCGCCGGCTCCGGCGAGGCGAGCGCCGCCACCGGCGAGGGCTCCCCGCTGGTCCACACCGCCGCACAGCTGCTGCGCGCCGTCAGCTGATCTCGCGGAGGGCCGCAAGCCCCCAACACCCTGCGCCCCGTGGCCGGTTTCATGCGAAGCTGGGAGCCATGAGCGCCGACACACCCCGCAGGATCGTCCTCCTCCGGCACGCCAAGGCCGACTGGCCCGAGGTGTCCGACCACGACCGCCCGCTGGCGGAGCGAGGCCGCCAGGACGCACCGGCCGTCGGTCTGAAGCTGGCCGAAACCGGCATCACCTTCGACCTGGCCCTCTGCTCCACCGCCGCCCGCACCCGCGAGACCTGGAAGCTCGCCGTCCATGAGCTGCCGCACCGGCCGAAGACCTCGTACGAGGAGCGGCTGTACGAAGCCTCGCCGGGCGAGCTCATCGCCCTGCTCAACGAGACGTCCGACGAGGTCGAGAACCTCCTCGTCATCGGCCACAACCCGGGCATGCACGCCCTCGCCGACGCCCTCTCCGGACGCGCGGAGGGCGACACCCTGGCCCGTATGAGCCGTACGGGATTCCCCACCGCGGCGCTCGCCGTCATCTCCTTCACCGGCTCCTGGAAGTCCCTGGAGCACGGCGTCGGCACCCTGCTGGACTACTGGACCCCCCAGGAGCACTGAGGGGCGCGGTCCGCACCCGCCGTACCCGCACGAGGACGGGCCCCGGCGCGCACGGCGCCGGGGCCCCTTTCGATCAGGTGGTCAGACCGGCGGCCTCGACCTCTTCGCGGGTGACGCCGAGCAGGTAGAGCACCGCATCCAGGAACGGCACGTTCACGGCGGTGTGCGCGGCCTCCCGGACCACCGGCTTCGCGTTGAAGGCCACGCCCAGACCGGCCGCGTTCAGCATGTCCAGGTCGTTGGCGCCGTCGCCGATGGCCACCGTCTGGGACAGCGGGACCCCCGCCTCCTCGGCGAACCGGCGCAGCAGCCGGGCCTTGCCGGCCCGGTCCACGATCTCGCCCGTGACCCGGCCGGTCAGCTTGCCGTCGACGATCTCCAGGGTGTTGGCGGAGGCGAAGTCCAGCCCCAGCCGCTCCTGCAGATCGTCCGTCACCTGCGTGAACCCGCCGGAGACGACACCGACCTGGTAGCCGAGCTGCTTGAGGGTGCGGATGAGGGTCCGGGCACCCGGGGTGAGCCGCACCTCGGCACGCACCTTGTCCACGACGGAGGCGTCGAGCCCGGCCAGCAGCGCGACCCGGGCGTGCAGCGACTGCTCGAAGTCCAGCTCGCCGCGCATGGCCCGCTCGGTCACCTCGGCGACCTCGGCCTCGCAGCCCGCGTGGGCCGCGAAGAGCTCGATGACCTCGTCCTGGATCAGGGTCGAGTCCACGTCCATGACCACCAGCCGCTGCGCCCGGCGGTGCAGACCGGCCGAGACCACGGCCACGTCGACGCCGATGTGCGCGGAGGCGGTGGCCAGGGCGGTGCGCAGGGGCTCGGTCTCACAGCCGGAGACGGCGAACTCGACCGCGGTCACGGGGTACTTGGCGAGCCGGAAGATACGGTCGATGTTGCCCCCGGTCGCGGTGATCCGGGCGGCGATGGCGGCGGTGGACTCGGCGGTGAGCGGGTGCCCGAGCACCGTGACATGGGAACGGCCGCTGCCGCGGGGCCGGTTGTCGCCGGTGCCGGAGAGGATCTCGGCCTGCATCTTGAGCGACTCGGCCCAGCTGTGGACGGTGGCCCGCAGCTCGCCTTCGGTGCCGGCGACGGGCTTGGTGACGAGGGCGCACAGGACGATGCGGCCGCGGGTGACGACCTGCTCGATGTCGACCACGTCGACGGAGTAGGCGGCGAGGGTGTCGAACAGCCCGGCGGTGATCCCGGGACGGTCCTTGCCGAAGATCTTGACGAGGAGGGTGGGGACGTCGGAGGTCTGCGAAGCGCTCATGGTGCTCTCACCGTATCTTCCCGCTCCCGAGGACAGGACCCCCGTCCCACCTGCCGGAACCTTTTCCCCCACCCACCCCCCGGAGCACCCCCGCCCTTCCCGCGCCCGCCACCCTCCGTCCCCCGTCCATTCCCCGCCCGGCCCCCGCCGCGCGCCCGCCGGGGCCAGGGGGGCGAAGCCCGGGGTGGGGCGGCGAAGCCCCGGGCCGGGCGGGGGCCGAAGCTGCGGCTCGGCGGGGCGCGAAGACCCGGGCCGGGCGGGAGCCGGAGCGCGGGGCCTGCCGGGTCCCGAAGCCCTGGGCGTGCCGGGGGTGCCCCGGGCCGGGCGGGGGCCTCGAAGCTTTGGATTCGCCGGGTCCCGAAGCCCCGGGCCGGGCGGGCCCCGAAGCCCCGGGGCACGGCTGGGGCTGAAGCCCCGGCCTCCCGGGTCTCGAAGCTCCGGACCTGCCGGGGGTGCCCCGGGCCGGGCGAGGGGCCTTGAAGCCTCCGATTTGCCGGGCTCCGAGGATCCGGGCCTGCCGGGGGCACGGGGTGGCACGGCTCGGGCCCCGTGGTCCGGCGCAGGAGCCTGCCTGCCGGTTCGCGAACGCCCCGGCCGCTGCGGCCTGGCCGGGCCCCGAAGCCCGAGCCTGTCGGGGCTCGAAGCCCCGGACCCGCCGAGTGCCCGGAGCGCCGACCTGCCAGGCGCCGAAACCCCCGAACCCGCTGGGTGCTCCGAAGCCCCGGACCCGCCGGCGGGGGCCGAAACTCCAGGTCCGGTCGGCCGCCCGGCGACATGGCTCGGCTCGCGTGCCCGGCGCTGCCTGCCGGTTCTCGAATGTCCCGGCCCATGCGGCCCGGGCCTGGGGCCAGCCCGCGCCCGCCCCTGCGCGGCAGGGGCGGGCGTCGGGTCTTGAAGGCCCACCCCGC
The DNA here is from genome assembly GCF_040647115.1 of Streptomyces sp. NPDC044571. NCBI lineage: Bacteria > Bacillati > Actinomycetota > Actinomycetes > Kitasatosporales > Streptomycetaceae > Streptomyces > Streptomyces sp. NPDC044571. The sequence continues at coordinate 14,731 of NZ_JBEZBN010000020.1, read as the reverse complement.
CCCGCGGCCCGCCGTCGGCCGGGGTCCGAAGCCCGGGTCGGGCGGTGGGTTCCTGCACCGGAGCCTCCGGGGTGCCTGATCGGGTGCGTCTCGTAGCTCCGGTCCCTGCGGACCGCCGCGTCTTGAAGCGTCCGCACCGCCAGGGGCCTGGCAGCCAGGTGCTCCGTCCCAGCGGCCCGGGCCTCGGTGAGGCCCACACCTCCCCGCCTGGGATAAGCGACCTCTGCCTGCCCGGCTGGAACGCGCCTGCCGGCCAGCCCGGCCCCTCGGTCCCGCCGCGGGGCCCGGTGCCTGGCGGGAGACCCGCCCCCCCCGTGCAGCCGCGCGGCCGCGGTGCCGAGGGGCTGCCCCCTCCCCGACCCCACCCTTGCGCCCGGGGGCGTCGCCCAGGGCTGGGCACCCGGCCCCGAAGGTGCGGCAGCGGCGACGCGACCCGAGGGCGAGCCCGCGGCCCGAGGCGGTCGGCTCGTGGCTCGGGCTGTCGCGGAGCCGCGACCGGGGCCCGCGTGGCACGGTTTCGCGTGCGGGGCCCTGCACCTCCTGGGCGCGCGGGCGCACGGCCGGCTGTAGCGAGCCCGCGGCCCGAGGGGGGCGGGCTGGGGCGGAGCCGCGACCGGGCCCTGCGCGGCGTGGCTTCGCGTGCGGAGCCCTGCATCGCCCGGGCGCGCCGGCCCCGGATCCTGTCCGGCTGTGGGCGGGCCCGCGGCCCGTGATGGTCGGCCCCCGGCTCGGGCCGTCGCGGAGCCGCCGCCGGGGCCCGTGGCATGCTTCGGGGCGGCGGCTCTGCACCGCGCGCGTCAGGAGGGTGCGGATGGCAGCGGCCGGCCGGGGCAGGGGGTCGGGGCGGCGAGAAGTCCCGTATCGCACTCTCCGGGTGGCTTTCGACACCGTCAACAGGCAGGCCCGGACGCCGCTGCCGGGCCCCGATTCCACATGTGGCCCCAGGCCTGAAATAGTTCCCCCGGATGTTCGCCATCCCTAGACTCCCTGACGTCGGACTCCCTGACGGCCAGGGGGATTCTCGGGGGACCTAAGTGGGGCTGGAGTGCCGGAACTCGTACTGGAATTGAATGGAAGGACCTGGACGCTCGATCCGTCCAGGTCGTACTCGCTGGGGCGTGATCCCCAGGGAGACGTGGTGATCGACGATGCCCGGGTGTCGTGGCGGCATGCCACCATCGCCTGGAACGGCAGGGGTTGGGGCCTCGAAGACCACGGCAGCACCAACGGCACGTACGTGCACGGCGCGAGGGTCCAGCAGACCGAGCTCGTGCCCGGTACGCCGGTCCACCTCGGCAACGCCACCGACGGCCCGCGGCTGAATCTGAGCGCCGCCGCGCCGCAGCAAGCCGTGCCGCAGCAGACTCCCGCCTACCAGGCACCGGTCGCCGCCCAGGCTCCCGCCTACCAGGCGCCCTACCAGGCCCAGGCCCAGCAGGCCCCGGCCCAGCCGCAGCCTCAGCAGCACCACGGCTATCAGCAGCCACAGCAGCCCCAGCCGCAGCAGCAGTTCCCGCACCAGCAGGGCGCCGCCGCCCCGCAGGGCGCGGCTGCTCCCGGCTACGGCGGCGACCGCAGCCCGACGACGTTCCACCAGATCGCCGTCGGCCGCGTCATGCGCATCGGCCGCGCCCTGGACAACGAGCTCGTCGTCTCGGACCTCCAGGTCTCCCGCCACCACGCGGAGTTCCGCTCCACCGGCGGCCGCTTCGAGATCCACGACCTCGGCAGCCACAACGGCACCTACGTCAACGGCCAGCCGCTGCCCAAGTCCGGCACCGCGCTGCTCGGCCCGAACGACATCGTCGGCGTCGGCCACTCGACGTTCCGGATCGTCGGCGACCGCCTTGAGGAGTTCGTCGACACCGGTGACGTCTCCTTCTCGGCCCGCCACCTCACGGTCACGGTCGACGGCGGCAAGCAGATCCTCAAGGACGTCACCTTCGGCGTCCCGGAGAAGTCGCTCATCGGCGTCATCGGCCCCTCCGGCTCCGGCAAGTCCACCCTGCTCAAGGCCCTGACCGGCTACCGCCCCGCCAACCAGGGCGACGTGCTCTACGACAACCGCAACCTGTACAAGCAGTTCGCGGAGCTCCGCCAGCGCATCGGCCTGGTCCCGCAGGACGACATCCTGCACAAGGAGCTGAAGGTCAGCACGGCCCTCAAGTACGCGGCCAAGCTCCGCTTCCCCGGTGACACCGCGGAGTCCGAGCGCGCCGCGCGCATCGACGAGGTGCTGCGCGAGCTCAAGCTCGACATCCACAAGGACAAGAAGATCACCTCGCTCTCGGGCGGTCAGCGCAAGCGCGTGTCGGTGGCCCTGGAGCTGCTCACCAAGCCCTCGCTGATCTTCCTGGACGAGCCGACCTCCGGCCTCGACCCGGGCATGGACCGCGACGTCATGCAGCTGCTGCGCGGCCTCGCCGACGACGGCCGCACGGTCCTGGTGGTCACCCACTCCGTCGCCGAGCTGGGTCTGTGCGACAAGCTGCTGGTCATGGCCCCGGGCGGCTCGGTCGCGTACTTCGGCCCGCCGGACGAGGCGCTGAACTTCTTCGGCTACAGCACCTGGGCGGACGTCTTCTCGGCGTTCGAGAACTACCGCGACTACGACTGGGCCGGCCGCTGGAAGGGCTCGCAGCACTACCAGCTGTACGCCGCGGACCTCGACGCGGTCGCCCCGCAGTCCGTCGCCATGCCGCCGCAGCAGATGATCCCGCCGAAGCCGCAGGCCTGGGGCTCGCAGCTGTGGACCCTGATCCGCCGCTACGTCTCCGTGATCGCCTCCGACAAGGGCTTCATGGCCCTGATGCTGATCCTGCCCGCCGTCCTCGGCATCGTCTCCACGGTCATCCCGGCGAAGTTCGGCCTCGCGCCGCCGACCCCGCCGAGCCGTTTCAACGGCGACGCCGGCACGATCATGCTGATCCTCTCGGTCGGCATGTGCTTCTCGGGCGCCGCCAACTCGGTCCGTGAACTGATCAAGGAACGGGTCATCTACGAGCGGGAACGCGCGACCGGCCTGTCCCGGACGGCATACCTCATGTCGAAGGTGATCGTCCTCGGTGTGATCACGGCCGTCCAGGGCGTGATCATCTGCGCCATCGGCTTCGGCCCGCGCAAGCTCCCCGCCGAGGGCCTGTTCATGTCCCCGGCCGCCGAGATGTGCATCTCGGTCATCGCGCTGGGCTTCACGTCGATGATGTTCGGCCTGGTCATCTCCTCGCTGGTGAAGACCGCCGAGAAGACCATGCCGCTGCTGGTCATGTTCGCGATCGTCCAGGTCGTCTTCACGGGCATCCTGTTCCAGATCTACGACAAGCCCGGCCTGGAGCAGTTCGCCTGGCTGATGCCCTCCCGCTGGGCCATCGCCGCCGCCGGCACCACCCTGAACCTCGGCAAGCTGATGGCGCCGTGGGACGTCGAGCACCCGGAGAACACCGACCCGCTGTGGGATGCCACGGCCGGCCAGTGGACGCTGGACGTCTTCGTCCTGCTCGCCCTCGGCATCGCCTGCGGCTTCGCGGTGCAGCGCCTGCTGCGCCGCCACGAGCCCGAGGTCATGCGCAACTAGCAGCGGCCGCGTACGAGCAGTCGCACGTGGACGCACCAACGCCTCAGGGCGGCGCCCGGAACCGGGTGCCGCCCTGAGGCGCGCATGGGGGGTTGCTCCCGCAGTCGCCCTTAGTAGGCGCTGTTGACGTTGTCCATCGAGCCGTAGCGGTCGGCCGCGTAGTTGCATGCGGCGACGATGTTGGCGACCGGGTCGTACTGGTCGAACTTGGTGCCCTTGACGTGGTAGGCCTTGAAGGTCGGGTAGATGACCTGGAGCAGACCCTTGCTGGGGATGCCGTTCTGGGCGTTGATGTCCCAGTTGTTGATCGCCATCGGGTTACCGCTGGACTCACGCATGATGTTGCGGTGAATGCCGGCGTAGGTACCCGGAATGCCCTCGCGCTTCATGATGGAGAGGGCTTCCTTGATCCAGCCGTCAAGGTTGTTGGCGAAGACCGGCTTGCGGGCGGCCGAGCGGCTGGCGGCGGCCTTCTGCTCGCGGGCCTTCTTCGCGGCGGCCTCGGCCTTGGCCTTGGCGGCAGCGGCGTCGGCCTTCGCCTTGGCGGCGGCCTGGGCCTTCACCGCAGCCTCGACCTTCGCGGCGTCGGTGGCCAGCTTGTCCGCGACGACCGTCTGCGCGGTGAGGTGCTGCTGCACGGTCTTCGCCTGCACCGCGTCGACGGCCTGCGTCCACGCCACGGGGGCGGCGGTGACGGCCGTGTCGGCGTCGGCCGTACCGGCCGGAACGACGGTGGCGGCCAGGGCGGCGGCGCCCAGGGTGGCGACGGCGGCGAAGGAGAGCTTGTGCGCCTTCGTCAGGCGACGATAACCGGGGGTGCTGGTCTCGGACATGCGTGAGCAACCTCTTCGAATAGCGGGAGCCGCAGGAAGGCGCTGCCTGGATCGGAATCCGCGGCGCTGTGCGACGGGAGCAATTCTTAGCGGGGGCAAAATCCTGTGGCAAAGGTGTGACGTACGATGCTGCTTAGTGGATCACGGACCCGCGCCGAGCCCGGAATTCAGGCCCCGGCGCTAGGTGTCGCAGCGCTGACCGCGTCCTTACGCCTGTACTACGCGCCTTCGTAAGTGACCTGGGTCCTATGCGCGGGCTCACATCGGCCGCGTAACAGTTTCACCACGCGTTGCGACAGCAATGCATTCCGTGACGGTTTCTCCACCCTGAGGACCAGGCCCCCCGGACCCCCCTCCTCTTCAAGACGGGAAAGGCCCCGCCCCACCCCCTACCTGAGGACTAGGCCGCACGGCCCCCGCCCTCAGGCGGCAGCCCGATCCCGCAGGTCAGAGCCGCGAGTACGGTGAGGCCATGACCGGTAGCCCCACACACGGCGGACCCCGCAGCGGCCTCGCCGCAGTGAGCACCGCGCTGCTCGCCATGAGCCGCCGCCTGGAGGTGCGCGACGTCCTGCGCACCATCGTCGTCTCGGCCCGGGAGCTGCTCGACGCCGAGTACGCGGCCCTGGGCGTCCCGGACGACCACGGCGGCTTCGCCCAGTTCGTCGTGGACGGCATCAGCGAGGAGCAGTGGCGCAGGATCGGTCCGCTGCCCCGCCAGCACGGCATCCTCGCCGCGATGCTCCACCAGGACGGCCCCGAGCGGCTCGCCGACGTGCGCAAGGACCCGCGCTTCGAGGGCTGGCCGGCCGCCCACCCTGAGATGTCCGACTTCCTCGGCCGGCCCATCCGGGACGGCGAAGAGACCCTCGGCGCCCTCTTCCTCGCGAACAAACGCAGCCCCGGCGGCTTCACCGAGGAGGACGAGGAGCTCCTCGCCCTCCTCGCCCAGCACGCGGCCATCGCCCTCACCAATGCCCGGCTCTACGAACGCAGCCGCGAACTCACCATCGCCGAGGAACGCTCCCGCCTCGCCCACGAGCTGCACGACGCCGTCAGCCAGAAGCTCTTCTCGCTCCGCCTGACCGCCCAGGCCGCCGCCGCCCTGGTGGACCGCGACCCGGCCCGCGCCAAGGGCGAGCTCCAGCAGGTCGCCACCCTCGCCGCGGAGGCGGCCGACGAACTGCGGGCCGCCGTGACCGAGCTGCGCCCCGCCGCCCTCGACGAGGACGGCCTGATCGCCACCCTCCGCGACCAGGTCCACGTACTCGACCGCGCCCACACCGCGCGCGTCACCTTCACCTGCGCGGGGCTACGGGCCCTTCCCGCGACCCAGGAGGAAGCACTGCTCCGCGTCGCCCAGGAAGCCCTCCACAACGCGCTGCGCCACTCCGGCGGCAGCCGCGTCGAGGTCGCCCTCGCCCGCCGCGGCAGCGGCGCCGTCCTCACCGTCACGGACAACGGAAGCGGCTTCTCCCCTTCCACGGTCCGCAGAGCCGGCCGCCACCTCGGCCTCGTCTCCATGCGGGACCGGGCGAGCGGAGTCGGCGGCCGGCTCACCGTGCACTCGGCGCCCGGAACGGGCACCACGATCGAGATGGAGGTCCCCGGTGGCTGACACGCCCCGCAGGGTCCGCGTGCTGCTCGTCGACGACCACCAGGTCGTCCGGCGCGGCCTGCGCACCTTCCTGGAGGTCCAGGACGACATCGAGGTGGTCGGCGAGGCCGCCGACGGCGAGGAGGGGGTGGCCCGGGCCGAAGAACTGCGCCCCGACGTGATCCTCATGGACATCAAGATGCCGGGCACCGACGGCATCGAGGCCCTGCGCAGGCTGCGCGCTCTGGAGAACCCGGCACGGGTCCTGATCGTCACCAGTTTCACCGAGCAGCGGACGGTGGTCCCGGCGCTGCGGGCCGGCGCGGCGGGATACGTCTACAAGGACATCGACCCCGACGCCCTGTCCGGGGCGATCCGCTCCGTCCACGCGGGCCACGTCCTGCTCCAGCCGGAGGTGGCGGAGGCGCTGCTCTCCCAGGACGCGCAGCCCGCCCCGAACCGCGCGGGCTCCCTGACCGACCGGGAGCAGGAGGTGCTCTCCCTCATCGCGGACGGCCGGTCCAACCGGGAGATCGCCCGCGCACTCGTCCTGTCCGAGAAGACCGTCAAGACCCACGTCTCCAACATCCTGATGAAACTCGACCTGGCGGACCGCACCCAGGCGGCGTTGTGGGCGGTCAGGCACGGGATCAGCGACTGAGGCCGACCGCAGCCGGTCCGAACGGCTCCGGTCCGAGATTCATACGGTCGGGTGTATGTAGCCCACATGGCGTATCCCGTTCGTCCGATGAGCGTTCTACCTGACGTGCCGCGGCGGCCGGCCGCGGCGGACGCAACTGGAGGACGAAGAACGTGAAGAACATCAAGAAGGCCACTGCCATCACCATGATCGCGGGCGGTCTCCTTGCCGCGGGTGCCGGTGTCTCCTCGGCGCACGGCGGTGCCGCGGCGGAGGGTGCGGCCCTGAACTCGCCCGGCGTGGTCTCCGGAAACCTGGTCCAGGCCCCCGTGGCCGTCCCGGTGAACGCGGTCGGCAACACCGTGACGGTGATCGGCCTGCTGAACGGCGTCTGGGGCAACACCGGCGTCAACGGCTGAGCCTTCCCCGACGCCCTCGCCGACGCCCTCCGCGCACGGCTCGGCCCTGCGGGCCGCCCCGGCTCGGCCGGCTCGTGACACCGCGGCCCCGCCTCCCCCCTCTCCCCGGGAAGCGGGGCCGCGGCACATCCCCGCCGCGGCACATCCCCGCCGGGCCCATCCCCGCCGCGGCACATCCCCGCCGGGCCCATCCCCGCCTGGCCGGCGCGAGGGCCGGGCCCGACGCCCCGGCCAGGGCCCCGCCGGGCGGAGCCGACGGCGTCAGCCCCGCTCGCGCTCCTCCACCGCCGCGTTGTACGCCGCCACCAGAGCCCGCCGGGCCACCCGCTCCACCGGCCGCAGCGCCTCCGCCCGCGCCGCCATCTCCGAGGCGGCCACCGCACCGCCGTGCCCCTTCTCGTTGGCCAGTGACACCATCAGATCCACCCGCTGCGCCAGCGACAGCACCCGCACCGCCCGCGCCGGATACCCCGGCGCCAGCAGCTCGCCGCCGGCCTGTGCCCGCGCCCGGTACGCCGACAGCGCCGCCTCCGCGACCGGCCCCGAGCCCGCCACGTCCAGCCGGGTCAGCAGCACCGTCGCCTCGCGCAGCGCCTCCGCCAGCTCCCGCTCCGCCTCACCCAGCGAGGGCACGTCCGCCGGCGGCGCCTCCCGTACGGGCAGGCAGTGCCACACCACCTCCACGTGCAGGTCACCAGCGGGCCCGGCCTCGTGCACCTCCGGCACCAGCCCCAGCGCCGCGCCCACCGCGACCACCGCCTCCTCGGCCTCCAGCGCCCGCGCATTGAACTCCGGCGGACCGCTCAGCCCCAGCGGATGCCCCGGCGCCGGCAGCGCCACCCGCAGCCCGGTCACCCCCAGCGCCCGCATCCGGCCGAGCGCCAGCGTGAGCCCGACCGGACCCGGTTCGCCGGGCAGCCCCTCCACCCGGTGCACGGCGTCCTCGCCCACGATCGACATCGCGGCCTCGTCGGGCGAGACCAGTCCGGCCAGCAGCGCGTTCCCCCAGGCGGCCAGCCGCCCTGAACGTGGTTCGAAAAGCATTCCCCCACTTTACGGATCGGCCCCGCAACGGCCGCGGATCGGGCCCCGCGGCCATCCTGGCGCCCGGACGCCTCCGCGAGTGGCGTAGGTTTTCCTCTGGGGCTGCGCCCACAGGTGCACTGACGATCCGAGACTGCAAGGGGAGACAACACGCTCATGAGCGATGTTCTGGAGCTGGTGGACGTATCCGTGGTCCGCGAGGGCCGGGCTCTGGTGGACCAGGTCTCCTGGTCGGTCAAGGAGGGGGAGCGCTGGGTGATCCTCGGCCCCAACGGCGCCGGGAAGACCACCCTGCTCAACGTCGCCTCCAGCTACCTCTTCCCCACCAAGGGCAAGGCCACCATCCTCGGCAGCACCCTCGGCAAGGTGGACGTCTTCGAGCTGCGCCCCCGCATCGGCGTCGCCGGCATCGCGATGGCCGACAAGCTCCCGAAGCGGCAGACCGTCCTGCAGACCGTCCTCACCGCCGCGTACGGCATGACGGCGACCTGGCAGGAGGAGTACGAGGAGATCGACGAGCAGCGCGCCCGCGCCTTCCTCGACCGCCTCGGCATGACGGACTACCTCGACCGGAAGTTCGGCACCCTCTCCGAGGGCGAGCGCAAGCGCACCCTGATCGCCCGCGCCCTGATGACCGACCCCGAGCTGCTCCTCCTCGACGAGCCCGCCGCCGGCCTCGACCTCGGCGGCCGCGAGGACCTCGTACGCCGCCTCGGCCGCCTCGCCCGCGACCCGCTCGCGCCGTCCATGGCGATGGTCACCCACCACGTCGAGGAGATCGCCCCCGGCTTCACCCACGTCCTGATGATCCGCCAGGGCAAGGTCGTCACCGCGGGCCCGATCGAGCTGGAACTGACCTCCCGCAACCTCTCGCTGTGCTTCGGCCTCCCGCTGGTCGTCGAGCGCAACGGCAACGACCGCTGGACGGCCCAGGGCCTGCCGCTCCGCTAGCACCCCGTACGCAGACCGTCGCACCCTGTCCCGACCGCGCCCGGCCGACCTACCATGACCATGTGAACATCGACGCATGGGTGTGGTGGCTCATCGGGGCGGTCGGGCTCGGCATCCCCCTCGTCCTGACGGCCATGCCGGAGTTCGGCATGTTCGCCGTCGGCGCGGTCGCGGCCGCCGTCACCGCGGCCTTCGGCGGCGGAGTGGTCGCGCAGGTACTGGTCTTCGTGATCGTGTCGGTCGCGCTCATCGCCGTCGTCCGGTCGATCGCCAACCACCACCGCGACCAACGCCCCGAACACCGCAGCGGCATCGACGCGTTGAGGGGCAGAACCGCACTCGTCCTCGAACGCGTCGACGGCAGCGGCGGCCGGATCAAACTCGCGGGCGAGATCTGGTCCGCACGCACCCTCGACGCGGACAGCAGCTTCGAACCGGGCCAGCGGGTCGACGTGGTGGAGATCGACGGAGCCACTGCCGTCGTCATGTGAGCCAAGGAGCGGACCTGCGGCCCCGGGGTCTGCGAGACTCCGCTGAACGGGGCAGCACAGACAGCCGGAAGGGCACGGGGAACCGCATGTCATCGATCATCATCGTCCTGATCATTCTGGTGGTTCTGGTCTTCATCGCACTGGTCAAGACGATCCAGGTGATCCCGCAGGCCAGCGCCGCCATCGTCGAACGCTTCGGCCGCTACACGCGGACCCTCAACGCGGGCCTCAACATCGTGGTCCCGTTCATCGACTCGATCCGCAACCGCATCGACCTGCGCGAGCAGGTCGTCCCGTTCCCCCCGCAGCCGGTCATCACCCAGGACAACCTGGTCGTCAACATCGACACCGTCATCTACTACCAGGTGACCGACGCCCGCGCCGCGACGTACGAGGTGGCCAGCTACATCCAGGCCATCGAGCAGCTCACCGTCACCACCCTGCGCAACATCATCGGCGGCATGGACCTGGAACGGACCCTGACCTCCCGCGAGGAGATCAACGCGGCCCTGCGCGGCGTCCTCGACGAGGCCACCGGCAAGTGGGGCATCCGCGTCAACCGCGTCGAGCTCAAGGCGATCGAGCCGCCGACCTCCATCCAGGACTCGATGGAGAAGCAGATGCGGGCCGACCGCGACAAGCGCGCCGCGATCCTCCAGGCCGAGGGTGTCCGGCAGTCGGAGATCCTGCGCGCCGAGGGTGAGAAGCAGTCCTCCATCCTGCGCGCCGAAGGTGAGGCCAAGGCCGCCGCGCTGAAGGCCGAGGGCGAGGCCCAGGCCATCCGTACGGTCTTCGAGTCCATCCACGCCGGCGACGCCGACCAGAAGCTCCTCGCCTACCAGTACCTCCAGATGCTCCCGAAGATCGCCGAAGGCGACGCCAACAAGCTCTGGATCGTGCCCAGCGAGATCGGGGACGCGCTCAAGGGCCTCTCCGGCGCCATGGGCAACTTCGGCCCCATGGGCGGGACTCCGGGCTTCAACCCGCAGAACCCCGGCAAGACGCCGGGCACCCCCGGGGACAGCAGCGGACCGGAGCGCCGCGAGCAGCCCCCCATCGACTGACCCCCGGGACCCCTGCTCGGACCCCCTCCACCGGGACGGCCGTCCCCTCGTGCATGATCAGTGAGGCCCCTCGACCTTCATGGCGGGGAGGCGACTCACTCTGCAAAGGGGATGGCCCGGTCCATGTCCACGTCTCTGTTCTCGATGTCCCTCTGGGAGTCACTCGCCGTCTTCGCCGCAGGCATCGGCGCAGGCACCATCAACACCATCGTCGGCTCCGGCACCCTCATCACCTTCCCGGTGCTCCTCGCCACCGGCCTCCCGCCGGTCACCGCGAACGTGTCCAACACCCTCGGCCTGGTACCCGGCTCCCTCAGCGGAGCCCTCGGCTACCGCAAGGAGCTCCAGGGACAGCGCGGCCGCATCATCCGGCTCGGCAGCGTCTCCCTCGTCGGCGGGCTCGCGGGCGCGGTCCTGCTCCTCACCCTGCCGTCGGACGCCTTCGACACGATCGTGCCCGTCCTCATCGGACTGGCCCTGGTCCTCGTCGTCCTCCAGCCGCGCCTCGCCGCCGCCCTGCGCCGCCGCCAGGAAGCCGCCGGAGGCGACAGCGGACACCCCGACGGCGGGCCCGCCCTGCTCGGCGGCATGCTGCTCTCCAGCGCGTACGGGGGCTACTTCGGCGCCGCGCAGGGCGTGCTGTACCTCGGCCTGATGGGCCTGCTCCTCCACGAGGACCTGCAACGCGTCAACGCCGTCAAGAACGTCGTCGCCGCCCTCGTCAACGGCATCGCCGCCGTCCTCTTCCTGTTCGTCGCCGAGTTCGACTGGACGGCCGTCCTGCTCATCGCCGTCGGCTCCACCATCGGCGGCCAGATCGGCGCCAAGGTCGGCCGACGCCTCCCGCCGACCGCACTCCGTGCGGTCATCGTCGTGGTCGGACTCCTGGCGATCGTCCAGCTCCTGGTCCGTTGAGCGACGTAGGGAAGCTACGTCGCTCAACGGAGGAGGCTAGGCCGTACGCTCCAGCCAGGCCGGCAGGGCCTCCCGGTCGCCGACCCCGAGGGCCAGCAGCATGGCATCGGCCGGGGACGGCACGAAAGGCTTGCGCAGCAAGGGCATTCCGGCCTCCTCCGGAGTCCGCGCGGCCTTGCGGTGGTTGTCCTCGGCGCAGGAGGCCACCGTGTTCAACCAGGTGTCCCCGCCGCCCTGCGCCCGGGGCAGCACGTGGTCCACGGTCGTCGCGCGCTTCCCGCAGTACGCGCACCGGTGCTGGTCCCTGACCAGCACCCCCCTCCGCGACCAGGGAGCGTGTCTTCGGAACGGCACCCGGACGTACCTGCACAACCTGATCACCCGGGGCATCGGAAGGTCCATGGTGGCGGCGCGCACGCGCAGTTCGGGATGCGACTGCTCGACGACGGCCTTGTCCTGGAGCACCAGGACCACCGCCCGGTTCAGCGTCACCGTCGACAGCGGCTCGAAGCTCGCATTCAGCACCAGCGTGTCCCGCATCTCGCCCACCTCCCGTGTGCAGGCCCGCGACCACCCTGGCAGCAGGGCCCGCGACCACTCTGGCCGCGCGCGCCACGCGGGACAACGCAATAAAAATGCCCGGTCCTGGTCGTCTTTAGACCAGGACCGGGCAAACGGCAGGCGAACGATCAGCCGGCGGGAGCCTCGTACTCCCCGATCAACTGCGCCCGCCCCAACGTGTGGAAACGCAGGTTGAATCCGACGGCGGCCGCAGAGGCATCGGCGCCGACACCGAGCTTCTCCTTGTCCACCGCGTACACGGTGAACACGTACCGGTGGCGCTCACCCGCCGGCGGGGCCGCGCCGCCGAAGTCCTGCGTGCCGTAGTCGTTGCGCACGTGCACGGCCCCGGCGGGCAGCCCCTCGAACTTCCCGCTGCCCGCACCCGCCGGCAGCTCGGTGACGGAGGCCGGCAGGTCGAAGAGCACCCAGTGCCAGAACCCGCTGCCCGTCGGCGCATCCGGGTCGAAACAGGTCACCGCGAAGCTCTTCGTCCCCTCCGGAAACCCCTCCCACCGCAGGTGCGGCGACAGGTTCCCACCCTGTAGGACCTGGGCCTCACCCAAGTCGCCGCCGGGCTCCAGATCGGCGCTCTCCACCGAGAACGCCGGTACCTCCGGGTGGAAGTCGTGCGGAAGGGGTGCCCTGTTCTGCTCGGCCACTGCTGAACCTCCTGATCGCGAACCAGTAACAAACCAGTACCGGCCGAGCCTAGAACCAGTTGCGCTGCGAACCCACGGACGCGATCCACTGGTTCAGGTAAGCCGCCCAGTCGGTCCCCTGGTACGACTGGAGCCCCACCTGGAAGCAGCGGTACGTGTCGCTGCCCTCGGTGAACAGCCCCGACTTCTTGTCCATCTCCAGGACGACGTCCATCTCACGGCCGTCCGAGACGAAGGTCAGCTCGACCTGGTTCAGCCCGCGGTACTGCGACGGCGGAAGGAACTCGATCTCCTGGTAGAAGGGCAGCGTCTGCCGCGTCCCGCGGATGTGGCCCCGCTCCATGTCCGCACTGCGGAAGCTGAAGCCCAGCTGACGGAACGCGTCCAGGATCGCCTGCTGTGCCGGCACCGGGTGGACGTTGATCGGGTCGAGGTCGCCGGCGTCCACCGCACGCGCGATCTCCAGCTCCGTGCTGACGCCGATGTTCATCCCGTGCAGGTGGTGGCCCTCGAAGTGGGTGATCGGCGTCTCCCACGGGATCTCCAGCGCGAACGGCACCACGTGCAGGGCGCCGGCCTGCACCTGGAAGGCGCCGCCCAGACGCTGCTTCGTGAAGACGATGTCCTGCTTGTACTCCTGGTCGCCGCCCTCCACCTCCACGCGTGCCTGGAGACCGACGGACAGCCCCTCGATCTGCTGCTCCACCGAACCGCCCTGGATCCGGACCTCGCCCTGGACGATGCCGCCGGGCACGACGTTCGGCTCGGTGATGATCGTGTCCACCGAGGCGCCACCGGCACCCAGCGCCGCGAACAGCTTCTTGAACCCCATGCTCTGACTCCCCTAGAAAGGCTCTTGCGACTACCCGTATCAACGCGGAACCTTAGGCCCCGGTTGCAGGAGGACGCGTTCCACTACGCTCGACCGGATGAGCGCGCGACCCGACCGTACGCCCCTGGCCCGATCCTTCTTCGACCGGCCGGTCCTCACCGTGGCCCCGGACCTCCTCGGCCGCATCCTGGTCCGCCGTACAGAAGAGGGGCCCATCGAACTGCGCATCACCGAGGTGGAGGCCTACGAGGGGGAGGCCGACCCGGGCTCCCACGCCTACCGCGGCCGCACCGCGCGCAACGCATCCATGTTCGGCCCGCCCGGTCACGCGTACGTCTACTTCATCTACGGCATGTGGTTCAGCCTCAACCTGGTGTGCGGACCGCCGGACCACGCGAGTGGGGTCCTGCTGCGCGCCGGGGAGATCACCGTGGGCGCCGAGCTCGCTCGCAAACGTCGACTTAAAGCCAGAAGTGACCGAGAACTGGCCAAAGGCCCGGCCCGTCTGGCCACCGCCCTGGCGGTCGACCGCTCCTTGGACGGCGCCGACCTCTGCACGGGGCCCGAGTCGCCCCTGTCCCTCCTTGCGGGTACCGCCACCAGCCCGGACCTCGTGAGCAACGGCCCCCGCACGGGCGTCGGCGGCGCCGGCGCGGCCCACCCGTACCGCTACTGGATCACGAACGACCCCACGGTGAGCCAGTACAGGGCCCATGTGCCGCGCCGCCGTTTGACTTGACTCGGCATGGGCAGACGCCTAACGTAGCCCGAGCCGCTGGAACGGGGCGCTGCCGAGAGCAGCCCCTCGGAGCGGCCAACCCACTACTTACAACGCACCCCTGGCGGGGTCGTATTCGGCGTGCCCGAATTCGAGTCCAGCGGCCCGATTATGAGTCGCACGGGAGAAGCGCTAACGTGGTGGAGCGCCGAAAGGCCAAAGGCCCTCCAACGGCCACCGAATTCAAATCCAAGCCGGAAACGGCGCGGAAATGATGTGGTAGAGTTGGAAGCGTAAGAACGAAAGCCCGGAGGAAAGCCCCAGTAAGTGTTACTGAGGGTGAGTACGAAGGAAGCGTCCGTTCCTTGAGAACTCAACAGCGTGCCAAAAATCAACGCCAGAAGTTGATACCCCGTCCACTTCGGTGGAT